>DATNKH010000208.1:0-4296 GCA_035603475.1 Thermoanaerobaculia bacterium | reverse complement strand
TAACCGAACACGAACTGCCCGGGCCAGATGAGATCCTGGCCCGGCTTGCCCTGATTGGGATCGCGGGGGTTCTGGCGCAGCGTCAGAACGTCGGCCGCATCCTCCGAGATCCTGCCCCTGATCCCCGGCTGTGAGATGCCGTCCGCGAAGCCGAAGTGCTCGTGCCCGGTCGCCGGCGCGGGTAGCGCCGCCCCATGGTCGGAGTGCAGCAGCCGCGCGCCATCCGCCCTGTCTTCCGTCCTTCTCCAACCCGGCGCCAGGCGGCGCAGCTCTCCGCGCAGGTCGTTGCGCGTGTCGGCGGCGAACACGAGCACGACGTCGGCCTCCTTGGCAGGGCCGCCGACACACCAGCTCTGCGGGCTACCCGGCCCTGCGACGGGGTCGCCCAGCATGCTGAACCGGCTGGCGAGCCCGGAGCGGAACGCCTCGTCGACGAACTCGTCGATCGACGCGCCAAGCTTCTCGAGGCCCGCGCCCGAGAAGCCGAGATTGAACCATGCGGCTCGGAGCGGCGGCTCCCGGCGGCGCCGCCGGCCCACCGCCTTGAACAGGCGGTTGAACGCCAGCACCTCCGCGGTGGTCGCGACCTGGTCCACGACCTTGCCGAGCCAGCCGCGAAAGGCCGCCGCATCGACGATCTCGAGAAACAGCAGCGTCTGCCGGTCCTTGTTGAACCCGGCGAGCACGTTGCCCTGGATGTCATCGATCCGCAGCACCGGCTCGTTGGCGGCCGCCGGTCGCGAAGTCCAAGTGCTGCTCGCCATTGCAACCGGCGATAAAGTCCCCTGCACGAGGTCCGGCGCTCCCATCTGTGCCCTCCTCTCCAGACGAATCACCCACGTACCTCGTATGGACGGACCGCAGGCCGCCGGTTCCCCCCGGGAGTAGAATGGCTCGCGGCCGGGGCCGCCGCCCGGCCCTGGCGGCCAGGCGTCGTGCGGGCGTTCGACACCGCGAGCGACGAGCCCGACATGCCCAAGCCCCGCACCTATGTCGAGACCACGATCCCGAGCTTCTACACCACGACCCGCTCGGGGCCCGCGACCGTCGCTCGCCGGCAATGGACACGCCAGTGGTGGGAGCTCGGCCGTGACCGCTATGCCCTGGTCACCAGCGATGCCGTCCTCGACGAGCTGCGCCTTGGCGACTACCCGAGCCGCGAGCCCGCCCTCGCCCTGGTCGTCGACCTGCCCGTCCTGGAGGTCACCCCGGCCATCGCCGAGATCATCGCCGCCTACGTTCGCCACCAACTCATGCCCGCGGATCCCGCCGGCGACGCCCTGCACCTGGCGCTCGCGTCGTACCACAAATGCGAGATCCTGGTGACCTGTAACTGCCAGCACCTGGCCAACGCCAACAAGTTCGGGCACCTCCGTCTCGCCAACCGCCTGCTCGGCCTCTACGTGCCGGTGCTCGCCACGCCCCTGGAGCTCCTGGGAGAACCCGATGAAGATCCGACCTGAACCGACCCCCGACCCCGATGACGAGGACATCGCCCGCGTCCGCGAGGTCCGCCATCGCATCTCCGAGCGCTTCGGCCACGACCCCTACCGCCTGGTCGCCCACTACATCGAGCGCCAGCGGCAGCGCGAGCACCCCTCGGTGCCCGCCGCGGAGCCCGACCCCGCCGGCGCTACCTCCAGTCCCCGGCCGCCGCGCAGCCGCTGACCTCCCCGCCGCCGGGTGCCGGGCGCCGGCTTGCTCGACTCGCGCATCCGCATCTCTGTATGGCTCGATAGGCTTGACATGCTCTCGCCGCAGCGTTAGCTTGAGCGCCAGATTGCAACAACCCTTCCGAAGAGCAGGGCCGAACGGCGAGATCGTCACCAATCGTCGTGGCCGCCCTGCCCCCGGATGCGGTGCGCGAGCCGCTCACGGCCGCTGACGAGCGCCCACGGCTTCGAACAGTCCGGCGATGGCCGCGCCGCCGTCGCCGGTCGAGCGCCCTTGATCAAGATCTGACCGTTGCCACCACCCGCAAGCTCGACTTTACCGGAGGCCACTCATGCCAGCGATACCTCGAGTCCTCAGCCTTTACGTCTACGGCGTCTTCGACGACACCTCGCTGCAGGACAACTATGCGGCGTACGCCGAGGCGATGAGCTCTTCCAACTTCAACAGCGTCGTGCTGTCGACCTTTCACGTCAACCCGGACGGCTCCCTGTACAACGGCCTCCCCAACCTGATGGTCGGCGGCAAGTTCAATCCCGACGGCGATCAATACGCCGAGCTGCCGGCCATCTTCGCGGCCATCAAGCAGGCCAGCGGCACGGTCTGGCAACTGTCCTATTCGATCGGCAACGCGTCGAGCTCGGACGACGACCTCCAGGCCATCCAGACGGTCATGGGCAACTATCCAGATCCGGCAGACCCGAACAATCCCCTCTTCATCAACCTCCAGGGTCTCAGCCAGTCGCTGCACATCGACCGGATCGATTGCGATTTCGAACCCACTGTCTACGATCCATGGCTGCCGACCGTGGTCTATTTCACCGAGCTGTGCCACAACGCCGGCCTCGGCGTCACCTATTGCCCCTACACGAGCATTCCCTTCTGGCTGCAGGCGCTGCATGAGACCTATGTCTCCTTGGGCCGGCAAGCGGTGGCGCAGCTGAACCTGCAGGTGTACGGTGGTGCGGAACCGCAAAAGTGGATCTCGCAGATCGAGACTTATGGCCAGCCCCTCGGCATCGACGATGCAGCCGCCTTCGTCGTTGCAGGGTACTCCTGCAGCAAGGACGACGCCTGCACCTCCTGTGGCACCAGCCTCTGCCAGCGTCTGGCGGCCGCGCTCCAGGCCAATCCCGGGATCCGAGGGGGATGGGCCTGGCAGATGGGAGTCGCGCTCGGCTGCAAGGACCTCGCGGCGACGCTCGAGAGCTGGGCCCGGGGCTTCCATTCGGCCTTGAACAACCAGCCCTGCGGCTAGCACCCGGCCGGGCGTCGGCGAGCTCGCCGTCGAGATCACCTCGAGGCAGCGCCGGCGCGCGAGATCGTCGACCCGCGAGGACGCCTCGCGCGCCCGCGGCATGCGCCTCCCGCACCGCGATGGCGCGAGCGAGGCCGCTGGGCTGGAAGACTAGCCCGTGGCCATCGTCGAGGGGAATCGGCGACCGCGGTCCGTCCAAGCAGCAGGCGCGCGCACCTGGCGACGACGAGCGGACCGACGCCGCGGAGCGCGGGCGCTGCCGCTCCGTGCCGGCGCCCGCGCGGACACCCGCCCCGACGCCAACGAGGTGAGACCATGGTGAATCCATCCCCGAGAGCCGAGAGCACCGCTTCGCCGACGCCCATCCAGCCGCACCCCGAGAAGGAATGCGACATCGTGATGAAGGGCGGGATCACCAGCGGCGTCGTCTATCCGCCGGCGGTGCTCGAGCTGCAGCGGACCTACCGCTTCCGCAACATCGGCGGCACCAGCGCCGGCGCGATCGCCGCCGCGGTGACGGCGGCGGCGGAATACGACCGTGAGCGCGGTGGTTTCCAGCGGCTCGCCGAGGTCCGCGACCAGCTCTCCGGCGACCGCTTCCTGCTGCAGCTGTTCACGCCCCAGCCGGCGACCCGGCCGCTGATGCAGACCCTCCTCCGCCTGTTCCTGCCCGGGGCGGGCAAGCCCCTCCCGCTCACCGGACCCTGGCCGGCCGGGCTCGTCGGACGCGTGAAGTCCATCCTCGTGCGGCTCGCGCGTCTCGCGGCCGTCCTGCGGCAGGAGCTGCCGGAGGACTCGCGCCGCGGCCGCAGCCTCGGGGTCGCCGGCGGCTTGCTCGCTGCCGTCTGCATCCTCCTCCCGGGCGCGGCCGTCACCGCGCTGGCGTGGAACCATCCCCGCGGCTGGGCGCTCCTCGCCGGCGCCGGCTTCGTACCCTTGCTGCTCGGGGTCCTGCTCGGCAGCTTCCTCGGCGTGCTGATCGTGCCGCTGACCAGGCTCGCGAAGATCGTCTCGAGCCTCCCGGGCGAGTGCTCGTTCGGCCTCTGCAGCGGCCTCGCGGCAGAGCGGCAACCGCCCGCGCTCACCGCCTGGCTGGCCGACGCGATCGACAGCCTGGCGGGGCGGCCCGCGGGCGCCGCACCGCTGACCTTCGGCGACCTGGCGAGCAAGCGACGGCAGCCCGCGCCAGACGCCGGCGGGAAGCCGCCGGATGCCGCGATCTCGCTGCGCATGGTGACCAGCGACCTCTCCCTCGGCCGCCCGCTGGTCTTTCCGCGCGTGGACGACTTCGCGGGCAACGACCTGCTCTTCTCCGTCGAGGACATGCAGCGCCTCTTCCCGGCGCGGATCGTCGACTACCTGGTGCG
>DATNKH010000207.1:0-4793 GCA_035603475.1 Thermoanaerobaculia bacterium | reverse complement strand
GGGAGGGGGGAAGGGGCACTGCCCCGCCAAAGGGTCTCTTACCTACCCCGGTGCCTCGCCAAACGGGGTCTCTTACCTTACCCCCCCACCTCCAGCCCGCTCTTCACCCGGCGCAGCTTGGCGATCGCCGCCAGCTCTCCCTCGTAGACCCGCTTGATGCCGTCGCCCAGGGCCTTCTCGATGTCGCGGATGTTCGACACCAGCCGCAGGAAGCCGCCGATCTCGACCGATGCCGCCTGGTCGCTTCCCCACAGCGCCCGGTCGAGGGTGATGTGGCGCTCGACGAACGAGGCGCCGAGCGCCACCGCCGCCCAGGTCGGCGCCAGGCCGGTCTCGTGGCCGGAATAGCCGACCGGGCACTCCGGGTAGAGGCGCCGCAAGGTCTCGATCATGCGCAGGTTGAGGTCGGCCGGCGGGCAGGGATAGGTCGAGGTCGAGTGGGCGATGAGCAGGTCGCGGCGCCCCAGCAGGTTGACCGCCTCGTCGATCTCCGCCGCCGTCGACATGCCGGTCGACAGGATCACCGGGCGGCCGGTCGACCGCACCTTGCGCAGCAGGTCGTGGTCGGTCAGCGAGGCGGAGGCGATCTTGTAGCACGGCGGCTGGTAGCGCTCGATGAAGTCCACCGCCTGGCGGTCCCAGCAGGAGGCGAACCAGAGGATGCCGCGCTCGCGGCAGTGGCGGTCGATGGCGGCGAACTCGGCGTCGCCGAACTCCATGCGCCGCCGGTACTCGATGTAGGAGATCCGCCCCCAGGGCGTGTCGCGCTCGAGATGCCACTGCTCCTTCGGCACGCACCGCTCCGGCGTGCGCTTCTGGAACTTGACCGCCTGGGCGCCCGCCAGGTAGGCGCCGTCGATCAGCTTCCTGGCGATGTCGAGCGAGCCGTTGTGATTGATGCCGATCTCGGCGATGACCAGCACCGGCTCGGCGCCGCCCACGCGCCGCCCGCCGATCTCGACCGTCGCCGCCCCACCGCTGCTCGCTGTGCTCATCGTTCCTCCTTCTCCGCAGGGTCGGCGCGCCAGCTCAGGATCCACTCGGCGAAGTCGCGGAACGCGCCGTGCCCGCCGCGCGCCGTGCAGCGGTGATGGCAGGCGGCCAGCAGCTCGGGCATGGCGTCGGCGGGCGCCGCGGTCAGGCCGCGCTCGCCGATGACCGCCATGATCCCGAGGTCGTTCACGTCGTCGCCGATGTAGGCCAGGGCATCGACCTCGAGACCGGTCTCGGCGAGCACCGCCGGCAGCCGCGCCGCCTTGTCCTGGACGCCCAGGAAGAGGTGCGGCAGGCGCAGCTTGGCCGCGCGCCGCTCGACGCAGCCGCTCTGCTCGCGGGTGATGATCGCCGTCGCGATGCCGGCGATGCGCAGCCGCTCCACCCCCATGCCGTCGCGGACCGAGAAGCGCCGCAGCGCCTCGCCGCGGTCGGAGTAGTAGACCCCGCCGTCGGTGAGCACCCCGTCGCTGTCGGTCAACACCAGCCGCAGGCGCCGGGCGCGCGCGCGCAGCTCCGCGGCCGGCAGCGTGGCAACCGAGGTCTTGATCGGATCGAGCGCCGTGCCGGCGGTTCTATCCGGGGCGAGCGCCCTTCCGGCGCTCTTGGTGGGCGGGTCGAGCATCG
The DNA here is from genome assembly GCA_035603475.1 of Thermoanaerobaculia bacterium. Taxonomy (GTDB): domain Bacteria; phylum Acidobacteriota; class Thermoanaerobaculia; order Multivoradales; family UBA5704; genus JASLEW01. Next base: position 3,173 of record DATNKH010000207.1, on the reverse strand, counting down.
TCGCGGGCATTGTCGCAGGCATTGTCCCAGGCCTCTGGGCCGTCCTCACCATGCCGTCCAGCCGCCGTCGACGATCAGGTTGGCGCCGGTCATGTAGCGCGACGCCGCGCTCGCCAGGAAGATCAGCGCACCCTCGTAGTCCCCGGGATCGGCCATCCGCCCGAGCGGCGTGCGCGCCGCGTAGCGGGCGACGAAGCCCGGGTCCTGGCCGTTCTCGACGCCGCCCGGCGAGAGCGCGTTGACCCGCACTCCCGAGCGCCCCCAGTAGGCGGCGAGGAAACGGGTCAAGGCGAGCACCGCCCCCTTGGTCGTCGGGTAGGCCGCGGACTTGAAGAAGGTCTGGGTGCCGTCGGGCTGGCGGTAGAGCGCCTGGTCGGGGGCGACGACGGCGTAGGTCGACGCGATGTTGACGATGCTGCCGGCGCCGCGCCGTGCCATCTCGCCGCCCAGCAGCTGGCAGCAGAGGAAGGTGCCGGTGACGTTCACCCGCAGCGAGTCCTCCCACAGGGCGAGCGGGAAGTTCTCGAAGCGCAGCACCTCGCCGGCCGCCAGCGGGCTCTCGACCTTCTCGTTCAGCGCCGCGTTGTTGACCAGCACGTCGATGGCGCCGCAGCGCTCGAGCACGGCGTCGCGCAGCGCCTGGACCGACTCGGGCCGCGTGATGTCCGCCGCCCACGCCACCGGCGCCGCGGACACTCCCGGGGCCACCGCGGCCGCCGCGGCGATCTCCCGCGCCACCGCCTCGCATGCGGCCTGGTCGAGATCGGTCGCCACCACGCGCGCGCCGGCCGTCGCCAAGGCCCGGCAATGGCGCCTCCCGAGCAGGCCGGCGGCACCGGTGACCACGGCCACCTGGCCGGCCAGGGAGAAGTCCGTGGACATCAGCTCCTGCTGCCCTGGGCCGCCACGCGCGGCTTGAGATTGAAGCCGGTGGTGCGCCGGAAGACCGGCTCGACCGGCTCGCCGCGCAGCCGGCCGCGCACGTCGCGCGCGGCGACCGCGTCGCGCAGCACCGCGAGCGTCTCGCGCCAGGCGCCCAGCGTGTGCTCGACGTCGGCGTCGGCGTGCGAGAAGGACACGTTGTGGAAGCCGCCCCAGAGCACGCCGCGGCGGATGAGCTCCTGCTGCGCCAGCGACTTCATCTCGAGCGGGTCGCCCGCCTTCGCGTCGAACACGACCAGGGAGCGGCAGCCGTAGCCGACGCAGCGGGTGTAGTCGAGCCCGAGCTCGGCGGCCAGGGCGTTGTAGCCGGCCTTCAGCTTGTCGCCCTGGCGCTCGAGCTGCTCCGGGACGCGATGGGCGCGCAGCTCGCCGATGGTCGCCTTGGCGGCGGCCAGCGACAGCGCCTCGCCGCCGAAGGTGGTGAAGAAGAACACCTGCTTGTCGAACAGCGCCATGACGTCGCGGCGCCCGGTCACCACCGAGAGCGGCATACCGTTGGCGATCGCCTTCGAGAAGCAGGCGAGGTCGGCGCGCACCGCGAAGCGCTCCTGGGCGCCGCCCAGCGCCAGCCGGAAACCGGTCCACATCTCGTCGAAGATCAGCAACGCCCCGACCTGGTCGCAGACCCGCCGCAGCTCGGTCAAGAAGCCGTCGCGCGGCTCCTCGAAGGTCACCGGCTCGAGGATCACGCAGGCGGTCTGGTCGTCGATCGCCTCCACCACCGACGCCAGGTCGTTGTAGCCGAAGGTGGCGGTCAGCTCCGCCACCTCCCGCGGGATGCCGGCGTTGCGGTCGGTGACGCCGATGTACCAGTCGTGCCAGCCGTGGTAGCCGCAGCACAGCACGCGATCGCGGCCGGTCCAGGCGCGCGCCAGCCGCACCGCCGCGGTGGTCGCGTCGCAGCCGGTCTTGCTGTAGCGCACCGACTCAGCCCCCGGCACCAGCTCGCGCACCAGCTCGGCGACCTCGACCTCGAGCGGATGCATCAGCGAGAAGGTGATGCCGTCCGCGAGCTGCGCCCGGATGGCGGCGTCGACCGGCTCGTGGGCGTAGCCGAGCGACAGCGGCCCGATGGCCATCTGGAAGTCGATGTACTCGTTGCCGTCGACGTCCCAGACGTGGCAGCCCTTGCCGCGCGCCAGGTACTTCGGGGCGACGCCGCGCACGTACTGGCCGGGCCCCTTGGCCAGGGTCTGGGTGCCGGCCGGGATCAGCCCCTGGGCGCGGGCGTACCAGGCGTCCGAGCTGGTGATGTCGGGGAAAGAATCGTCGTCGCGGACCGCCTTGGGCATCGCCTTCACCTCCTGGCCGGATGGGAGGGCCCACCCCGCCCATCAGGTATATCGACCAACGTCTCGTCCAGAATCGACAGCGCGCCCAGCTCGCCGATCTCGGCCAGCACCTTGCCGGCGATGGCCGGCCCGGTGAAGCCCTCGTGCGCCAGCACGTCCGCCAGCAGCGCGGGCTTGAACCAGCGCTCGCCGAGCGAGATCGACTGCAGGCGGCAGTGCACGCCGTGGCGCACCATCACCTCGGCCACGATCGAGTAGAGACCGCCGATCTGGAAGTGGTCCTCGACCGCCACCAGCAGGCGGGAGCGGCGCGCCGCCCGCAGCACCGCCGCCTCGTCGAGCGGCTTCAGGGTGCGCATGTTCAGCACCGCCGCCGGCACGCCGCATTCCTCGAGCACCTGGCGGGCGGCCATCACCTCGCGCAGCAGGAAGCCATAGGTGAGCAGCGTCACCCCGCCCTCGGCGCCCGGGGCCGCTACCTCGGCGCAGCCGATCTCGAACGGCGCGGTGTGGGTCACCGCCGGCGGCATGGCGTTGTAACGCACGTAGGTGGGCGCGCGGCTGTCGAGGATCGCCGGCAGCGCCGCGATCAGCTCCTGCTCGTCGGCCGGGCAGACCACCTGCATGTGCGGGATGCCGCGCATCAGGGCCACGTCCTCGAGCGCCTGGTGGGTCGGGCCGTTGCCGTCCGAGAGGAAGCCGGGGACCGCGCCGACCAGCGTCACCGGCAGGTTGGCGATGCCGACGTCGGTGCGGATGAACTCGAAAGCGCGCATCACCAGGAAGGTGGCGAGGGCGTGCGCCACCGGCGTGCGGCCGCGCAGCGCCAGGCCCGCGGCGGCGCCGACCATGGTCTGCTCGCAGATGCCGACGTCGATGAAGCGCGCGCCCAGGACCGCCGGCAGGTTGCGGATCGCCGCCCGGTTCTCGGCGGTCATG
>DATNKH010000206.1:0-20600 GCA_035603475.1 Thermoanaerobaculia bacterium | reverse complement strand
TGGGACTCGCGTTGTACATGGGCTTGTAGCCACCCAGCGCCGCGTAGCCGCCAGTGTCGCTCGGGTGCCGGTCGCTATGGTGAATGTAGAGGAGATAATCGTGCGTCGCGGCGGTGGCTGTGGGCTCGAGCGCCGCCCAGTACTGGTGCGGGTTCATGCTGGCGTTCACGTAGGGCGAGGGTCCGATGTTGACCCACGTCGGTCCACTGCCGTTCATGGGGTCAGGAGAGGTCTTCATCTGGCGGATCGGCAGCGGGGCGAGGAATCTCTGCAGGTTCCCCAACTGGGTGCGGACCGCAAAGCCGAAGTCCGAATTCCAGTAGTAGCCGAAGTGGTCGAACCCTCCGCCGAGATCCAGCATGAACTCCCAAGCCTCGGCCCGCGCTGCGTCTGCCTCGCCGAAGCAGTCCACGCCCGGGGGGCCTGTGGGGTATGGGGGGCATTGAGTGTTTGGAGGACAAGGTAAGCGTGAGGGGGCCTCCCAGCCGCACGTGATGGCCTGCCCTCCCCAGAGGAAGGCTGTCGTGTCGCCGCTGATCTTGCCCTCGTTCGAGGCGACGATGAGGGGCCCAGCCTGACTGGCGTAAGTTCGCGCCATCGTGATGGCACCAAGGGCGCCGTTCCCTTCGGCGCTCACGGCAACGGCCGTGTAATGGCCATTGATGACGGTGACGTTCGGCACGGAACCTCCCGGCAGGTAGGGAGTCGTTCCATTCACCGTGAAGGGCTGCACGGCGATGAGATGGCGATAGGCGAGCTTGCCGCCCGGCGCCACGTGCGTATTCTCATGGTTGACGACCTCGGTGATCATCTCCTGCTGCCAGGGTGTCACGCCGCTCGCCGATGCCGGAATCACGTCCGGGTCTTCGCCACAGGACGTCGGGGGCTTCGCAGTCTCCGGCTCATTGGCGATCTCGAAATAGACCTTGTCGAAGGGAAGACCGCCGTTCAAGGTGCTCGGTGGCGCATACAGCGCATCGATCGTCCAGTCGATGACGTTCTTCTGATAAGTGCGCAGCGTCTCGTCCGAGCTGCTCCCTGGCTGCACGAAGTAACTGCGGTGGGAGAAGCCGACGGGGGTCGTGTGGGTCGAGTCGGAGCTCAACCGGCCGTGGTTCGGGTTCCACGGGCTGAGCTCCCAGACGCCTATCCATGGAGCGAAGAACGTCACCTCGACGAAGAGCCCGTGCCGGTTCGCGAAGTCCACGACGGTCTGGAGGTTGGAGAAGAACGTCGGGTTCGGTTCGTCGAGGTTCCAGTATCCGATCTTGTCGGGCGGAGCGTTGGCGGGGAACCCGCGCGAGCCAGGCGCATAGTACTTGAACGGCTGGTCATTCGGGTCCGGAGGCTCGGCCGTGCATTTGCAACCCATGCTAGGCTTGCACAAAGGGCTTGCCACCCAGTTGCCGCCGTTGATGTTCACCCAGAGTTGGATCTTGTTCAATCCCTTCGCCGCGGCGTCGGCAAGGACGTTCTGGTAGTTCGCCTTGGCGTGCGGTGAGAACGTGCACATGTCGTAGCCGTTGCCGACGTGAAGATGACAGGCGTTGTCCGCGGAGACCCCGATCAAGCGGAGCGGCGAGTTGTTGTAGCTGAAGAACCGCTTGGATGCGAGGTCGTACCGCAGCGGGCAGACGAGAGGCGGGCACACGGTGGAGGGTGGCGGCACGGTACCGTCGAAGCCGACGGGCATCTGGCCCAGGGTGTTCGGTAGCGGTGGATCCAGAAGCGGGTCGGTCGGGCTCCCAGGATCGCCGACGCCGCCCTGGGCGTAGAGCTGTGCCAGGCCACCTGGCGAGCTCGACGCGATGTAGCCGTTCACGTCCAGGATCAGGTCTGTGGACCCGGGCGACGTCGAAGTGGCGAGCACCTGCACCGTCCCCTGCCCGTCGGAGGAGAGCGCGATGAACGCATTGCTCGCGACGACGGGCAGGATCGTGCTCGACGATACCACGTTGGTGGTCGGCGAGGACCCATCGCCCGGTCCCATGCCGAGATCGACAGGGACGCCCCTCCCCACCAGGGTCACGTTGAAGGAGACCATGGAGGCGAAGACAGGGATGCCGCACTGGCCGCCGACGGCGAACAGCGTGGGGATGTTGACAGGGACGGGGTTCTGCGTCACGCGGGTGTCGAGAACGCGACATGGCCTCACGGTATAGATACCGTCCGCCGCCACTGGGCCGGTGAAGCAGAGTCCGACAGCGAGCCCGACAGGCCAGCAACGCCGGAGAATCGTCGGTGTCGTCGAAGTCATGACCGTCCTCCTCTCATGGCGCAAGGGCAGTGCCCTTCCGGTGCTTTCTTGGGCGGCAGACACCGCTGCGCCGAGGGGTCTGACCAGGTCACGGACCGCCATAGGCGTGCGATCTGCGCGAAGTTGCCGCGGGGGCGTCATGGGTGACGCCTACTGGACGTATCCCGTCACGTCGATGATCGCGTGGACGGTTCCCGACGCTTGCATGCCGATGACGATCTGGATGTCGTTGTCCGTGCTGAGCGTTACGGGTGCAAGCGCGAGGAGCGCGCCGTTGGCGAGCACGATGCCGCCCGGGTAGTTGATGGTCGAGGGGTCGTTCAGCCCGGGGGAGATGTTCGCGGGATAGAGACGCATGTCGCCCGCCTGGGAGGGCGCGACGATCGTGAGGTTCAGGGTCACCGCCTGGGCACCGTCGGGGACGCCACAGTAACCCTGGATGCGGAAGAAGTGCGGCCCCGGATTCGTCAGCGGCTGGCCGTTGGTCTGCGGACCCACCGTACGCGTGTCGAACACCCGACACGGGACGATGGAAGTGACCTGAAAGGGACCGCCGGCCCAGGCAGGCGCTGACAGGCAGGCGCCGAGCAAGATCGCAATGGACGCAGCATTCTTGGGTCTCATTTCCGGGCTCCTTTCCCTCGGCTCACTCGATCTGGCGCCCCCGACGGTAGGCACGCCGGTCGTGTTCGCCTGGATCGGGGTACTGGCCTTGTGTGTGCCCTGCACCTCCCCTGGAGGCAGCACGGGATCGCTCTTCGGCTCTTCGAATGGTCATCTCAAGCGCCTTATTGCATATTGGACTGTGCATCATGCTCGATGGTCGTCATGGCTGTATGCCAAGATTGCGGATTGATGGTTACACATCTAGAGTGTGTAGTCAAGGCCTCCGCATGGCTGCCTTTGCAGATGGGGGAGGGAAAGTGGCTGCTCGTCTTCTCGCAGCCATCGGGGTGAGGGCAGAGGACTTCAGCGCCTCGCCCAAAGGGTGGCAGAGGAGACTGAGCCACGACCGCGGAGGAGACTGACCCTCGACCGGGCTCCCGGGATGCGAGAAGGTCAGTAGTTCTTCGCGAAGACCACGGTCTCGCGCCGCGGGCCGCCGCAGAAGACGCAGCGGTCGAAGGCGCCGTCCGGCACCTCGTCGATCGGGATGCAGCGGATCGTCACCTTGAGCGAGTCCTTGATGCGCGCCTCGCACTGCTCGTCGCCGCACCAGGGCGAGACCGCGAAGCCGCCGTGGATCTCGGGCTTGTCCGCCTGGCGCGGGGTGAAGAAGGCCTTGAACTCCTCGGTGTCGCCGACCGGGCGCATGTGGCGGGCGCGGAAGGCGCGGGCGCGGGCGAGCAGGCCGTCCTGGATCTCGTCGAGGAGGCGCAGGACCTGGTCGCCGATGCCGGCGGCGGGGAGGTCCGCGGTCTCCGCGACCGGCCGGTCGCGGCGCGCGCACGAGGCGGTCCGGCGCTCGACGTCGCGCGGCCCGATCTCGAGACGGAGCGGGATGCCCTTCTTGACCCACTCCCACTTCTTCTGCCCGCCGCGCACGTCGCGCTGGTCGATCTCGACGCCCAGCGGCACGCCGTGGAAGACCAGGCCGCGCAGCTCGGCGGCGATGCGCTCGACGTAGTCGAGCACCTGCCGCCGGGTGTCGTCGGCGCGCAGGATCGGTAGGATCACCACCTGGGCGGGAGCGATGCGCGGCGGCAGCACCAGGCCGTCGTCGTCGCCGTGGCTCATGATCACACCGCCGATCAGGCGGGTGGAGACGCCCCAGGAGGTGGTCCAGGCGTGCTCCTCGCCGCCGCCGCGCGATTGGAACTTGATGCCGCTGGCGCGGGCGAAGTTCTGGCCGAGGAAATGCGAGGTCCCGGCCTGCAGCGCCTTGCGGTCCTGCATCATCGCCTCGATGCTGTAGGTCTCGACCGCGCCGGGGAAGCGCTCGCTCGCGGTCTTGCGGCCGCGCAGGACGGGCATGGCGAGGAACGACTCGGAGAACTCCTTGTAGACCCCGAGCATGCGGCTGGTCTCGGCGTTCGCCTCCTCCTCGGTCTCGTGCGCGGTGTGCCCCTCCTGCCAGAGGAACTCGGTGGTGCGCAGGAACATCCGCGTGCGCAGCTCCCAGCGCACGATGTTGCACCACTGGTTGATCAGCAGCGGCAGGTCGCGGTAGCTCTGCACCCACTTGGCGAAGCTGTCGCCGATGATCGTCTCGGAGGTCGGGCGGATGATCAACGGCTCCTCGAGCCGGGCCTCGGGATCGACGATCAGCCCGCCCTTCGGGTCCTGGATCAGCCGGTGGTGGGTCACCACGGCGCACTCCTTGGCGAACCCCTGGACGTGCTCGGCCTCCTTCTCCAGGAACGACTTGGGGATGAAAAGCGGGAAGTAGGCGTTGCGGTGGCCGGTGGCCTTGAACATGCCGTCGAGGCCGCGCTGGATGTTCTCCCACAGCGCATAGCCCCAGGGCTTGATCACCATGCAGCCGCGCACCGGCGAGACCTCGGCCAGGTCGGCCGCCTTGATGACCTGCTGGTACCACTCCGCGTAGTCCTGCTCGCGGGTGGGAGTGATCGCGGTGCTCGCGGCTGCTGCGGTCTCGGTCTTCGCCATGGTCTCGATCTCGATGGCCCCGTGTCTCGATGGGTCCCGTGAAGGTCCCTGACCCGGGGGGATGCCCGGGTCGAAGCGGGGATGATACCGCGTTTGCGGCTGGCCCTCCTGGCCATTGACTTGCGGGCGCCGTCCGTGCTTAGGTGCCGCCCCGATGCCCGCGGCGCAGCTGTTCGTCATCGAGTTCACCACCATCAGCCTGGTCATCCAGTGGGTCGGTGTCCTGGTCGTCGGCGGCCTGCTGCTCTTCCTCACCCAGTCGATCCGCCGCCGCTTCCTCGACGACTGGACCGCCGCCTGGTGCTGCCTGATCGTGGCGCTGGGCGCGCTCTACCTCGACTTCCGACAGGCGCCGCCGCACCACTTCTTCCGCGCCGCGTACTTCCTCGCCGAGTACGCCTTCGGGTACCTGCTCGTCGCGGGCTGCCGCGACTTCGCCACGGCCGCCGGGACGGTCGGGGCGAGCGCCACGGCGGGGGCGAGCGGCGCGGCCGGGTCGAGCGGCATCGCCGGGGTGGGCGGCTCGGCCAGCGCGAGCGGCGCCGTCGGGTCGCCGGCGGCGCGGTCCTGGCGCTGGCTGCTGCCGGCAGGCGCGGCGCTGGCGCTCGCGCTCACCTGGGTGTCGGACGATTTCAACGTCGGCTTCGCCGTCCACGCGGCGATCGTCGCGGCCTTCCTGCTCGCCGCCTGCTGGACGCTGCTAAGGGTCCGCGGCCGGCAGGGCGGCCCGGGCCTGACCGTCATGTGCGTCACGCTCGGCCTGCTGGCGCTCGACTTCTGCCATTACGTGCCGGTCTTCGCGCTGGCGGCGGTGCGCGGCTTCGGCCGGCGCTTCGCGTACCTCAACTACACCTCGCTCGTCGACCTGATCCTCGAGGTCGCGCTCGGCTTCGGCATGGTCATGCTCACCATGGAGAGCCTGCGCCGGGAGTCCGAGACCGCCAACCGCGACCTGCAAGCGGCGCTGCGGCGCCTCGAGGAGCTCGCCTCGACCGACCCGCTGACCAGCGCCCTCAACCGCCACGCCTACCAGAGCCTGCTCGCCCGCCGTGGCGGCGCCGCGTCCGACCTCGCCGGGTGCGTGGCGATCGCCGACGTCAACCGGCTGAAGGAGATCAACGACCGCGAGGGGCACGTCGCCGGCGACCTGGCGATCCGGCGGGTCGCGACGGCCATCCGCTCGGCGATCCGCGCCGACGACCTGCTCTTCCGCTGGGGCGGCGACGAGTTCCTGGTCATCCTCGAGAGTCTCGGCGAAGAGGAGGCGCGCCGCCGCCTCGCGCGCGTCAACGAGATCCTCGCCGAGCCGTCACCCGAGCGCGGCGACGGCGGCGAGCCGGCGCTGTCGGTGTCCTTCGGCATCGCCCCGTTCGGCCGCGCCGCCGCCCTCGATGCGGCGATCGAGCAGGCCGACGCCCTCATGTACGAGGGCAAGCGCGCCAGCGCCGCGCGCTAGTACCCGGCACTGCCGGGACGACCTACTCGCGGCGCAAGGCAGCCGGGACCAGGCGCAGGGACGCGCCGAGGAGGGGGCTGGCAAAGAAGCCGCCGGCTTCGTGCGGTGCGGCGACGAAGCTCCCGTGGCGCAGGTGGAAGCCTGCAGCTTCGCGGCCGTCGGGCCAGGCGAAGTAGTACTCCTGGACGCCGCTCAGCTGGTAGGCGAGGAACTTGGCGCCGTGCGGAGGCCGGTCGCGCGCGGCGGTCTCGCGGCCCAGGATCTCGACGACGATCTCGGGCACGCGGGCCACGGTCTCGGTGCCCGGCACGCAGGTCACTTCGGCGGCGCAATGGATGACCAGGTCCGGGAAGACGACGGTGTCGGGAGGTTGCGGCAGGCGATGCCGCGCGTCGAAGCTCATCGACCATCCCCGCTCGCGAACGAGCGGTACCAGCAGAGAGCAGAGCTGCACGAGCACGCTGCCCGTGCTGTATGTGCCGGGAGTCATCGGCAGCGGCCACCCTTCGATGAGCTCGAGAGGGCTCTCCTCGCTCTGGCTGCTGCGCTCGAAGTCCTCCGCACGGATGGGTCCGAGACGGTCGACGCTCAGACCGAAGACGGCGTCCGGGGGGAGCAGCCGTCGATCTTCGCGCAGGGTGACGTCATCGCGATTCATGGCCCGGCCAAACCCTATCACAGCTGCAACTTAGAGGACGCCCGTCAGAGAGTGCGGACAAGGCCGCCGGGACGCGCGCGGCGCGCTCAGGGCAAGCCGTAGCCGAACTCCTGGATCAGCGTCCGCGCGGGCGCGCTGCGCAGGTAATCCAGGAAGGCCCGCGCCGCGGGATCGTCCTTGCCACGCGTGAGCAGCACTGCCTGCTGCTCGATCGGGCGGTAGCGCTCGGCGGGGACGATCCAGAGGGAGCCCTGCGGCTTGCCGGCGGCGCGCACCTGCGACAGCGCCACGAAGCCGAGCTCGGCGTTGCCGGTGGCCACGAACTGGTAGGTCTGGCCGATGTCCTCTCCCTGCACGAGGCGCGGCGCCAGCTTCTCCCAGAGGTCCAGGCCCTGGAGTACCTGCCGCGCCGCCGCGCCGTAGGGAGCGAGCTCGGGATTCGGGATCGCGAGATGGCGGAAGCGGCCGCCGGCGAGCACGGCGCCTGCCGGATCGACGAGGCCCGGGTCGCTGCTCCACAGCACGAGCTTGCCGAGCGCGTAGGTGAAGCGGGTGCCGGCCACCGCCGCGCCCTCCTTCTCGAGCCGCATCGGCCGCTCGGCGTCGGCCGACAGCATCACCTCGAAGGGAGCGCCGGCGGTGATCTGGACGTAGAGCTTGCCGGAGGAGCCGGAGCTGATCACCAGGCGGTGGCCGGACACCTTCTCGAAAGCGGCGGCAAGCTTGTCCAGCGGCGCGGTGAAGTTGGCGGCCACCGCGACCGAAACCTCCGCCGCCTTCGCGGGGCTCCCGGCGGCGGCCGCCAGCGTGACCAGGGTCAAGGCGATGATCGGACGCCAGCACGCTCTCGACATATCTATAAAGATATGACGCGCGGCGGCGACTGTCAAATCCGCGCCGTCCCGGCAGATCCTATTTCAGGAGAACGCGGAGCTCCCGCCAGCACGCGGCCATCGCCTCGCGGCTGGCCTCTTCCATGCCGCGGTAGAGCGCCAGCGCCCGCTCGCCGGACCTCGTCAGCGTGGCGCTGCCGTGAGACTTGCCGCCCCGCTGGGTCGTCACCAGCGGCTCGCGGAAGCAGGCGTTCATGGTCTGCACCAGCTTCCAGGCGCGCATGTACGACATCCCCAGCAACCGCGCCGCGGCGGTGAGGCTGGCGCTGGCATGAATGGCCTCGAGCAGCGCGACCTTGCCGGGACCGAGAGCGATCTCGCCGCCGCAGAGCACCCGGATCCGCGGCCGCACCATCCGATCGATCGCGGCCGACGGGGTGCGCGCGGCGCGGCGGCCCGGCGCCGGGCGAGGCAGAGGGGCTTCGTCTCGACTCATGCCGCTTCTATCTTCGCATGATCGGGCGCGCTGCGCTCCCTCGCATTCCGTCATACTTGACAGAATATATCGCTTGGGTTAGCTTTTGCCGAATCAACGGCGCCCATCCAGCCAGGTGAGGCCCCCGGCGATCGAGCGGTGGCGGTGCTGCGAGCCGGCGGGTCCTCGTCCAAGCCGCCAGCCTCCGGCTGCGCGCCTGCCCGGCAGGAGAGCGCCATGACCCCAAGGAGACGTGAGCATGAGCCTACGCACACCGACGGTCGTCGCCGCGCTGTTGATCGCTTGCCCGGTCCTTCACCCTCTCGGCGCCCGCGCCGATACCGCGATCAACGGCCTCGTCTACGCGGACTTCAGCGACAAGCAGAACCAGGACAAGGCGAGCGGCGCCAAGAGCAGCGACTCCGGCGTCGGCACCGACGTCAAGCGCTTCTACTTCACGCTCACCCACGAGTTCGACAGCATCTGGTCGGCGCAGTTCCAGACCGACATCGGCGACCAGGGCGCCAAGCGCTATGACGTGTTCGTCAAGAAGGCGTACATCAAGGCCAGGCTCGACCCGCTGTTCCAGGTCCTCCTCGGCTCGGCCAACCAGCCCTGGATCCCTTACGTCGACGACATCACCGGCTTCCGCTACGTCGAGCAGGGGATCACCGACCGCCTCGGCTTCGGCAATTCGGCCGACTGGGGCGTCCACGTCGTCGGCACCTCCGACAACAAGCTCCTCAACTACGACGTCGTCGCCGACAACGGCCGGGGCTACAGCAACCCCACCCGCAGCAAGTCGGTCGATTTCGAGGGCCGCGTCGGCATCCAGCCGATCCCCGGCCTCAACCTTGCCGGCGCCTTCCTCTCGGGCAAGCGCGGCCTCGACACCGACAGCGCGCCGGCCCTGCATACCGCCACCCGCTGGAACGGCCTGGCCGCTTACAACGCCGACTACTTCCACCTCGGCGGCGAGTACTTCCAGGCGAAGAACTACAACAACGTGACCACCGTCGCGACCGACAAGGCGGACGCCTTCTCGATCTGGGGCTCGATCATCCCGACCCCGGCTTGGACCATCTTCGGCCGCTACGACCAGGGCAAGCCCAGCAAGGATCTCAAACCCACCCTCGAGGACGACTTCTATTACGCCGGCCTGCAGTGGCGGGTCAACAAGGCCTTCGCCGCCTCCCTCGTCTACAAGCACGAAGAGGTCAAGAATGGAACGCTCAGCGTGAGTGAGGGCACCATCGGCTCCACCAAGTCGAACAACAAGGGTGACTACAAGGAGATCGGCATCTGGACGGTCTATGCGTTCTGAGTCGGCGAGCTGAAGCATGGGCCGCCGAGGTGCGCCCCCGGTGAAGCCGGCGCCGGCGGCGCACCGCCTGCTTCAGCGCCAGGCGCCTGGGCGCCGACCGTGAACATGCAGACTTGTGCATCTGTAAATCGTTTTGAATGAGGCCCTTGTGATTCGCCGCCCGCGGGACGCGCGGGCGCTGTTCTTGCATAGCTCCGGAGCCTGTCACCGATGGTCCGGGTCGCGAGCCCGGGCCAGGGGCCCGGGCCAGAAAAGCAACAGAAAGAGGAGGAGATATGGCGCCACGCGGCAGGCTGGTGCTTCGCGCTGCTCTCGACGCTCTCGCTCTCGCAGGTCGCGCGCTCACGACGGTGATGCTTGCGACGACGCTCACGGTGCTCGCGGCGCTCGCCTGGGGCGCCGCGCCGGCGGCCGCCGCGACCCCGCCCAGCGGCACCCTGACCGACGCCGGCGGCCCGGTCAGCTACACCGCCGGTCCCTTCTTCGCCAGCAATGCCTCCGCCCAGGCCAACGGCACGCCGATCTGCAACACCGCGCTGCAGTGCGACCAGTTCGCGCTCACCGTCACGCTGTCGCCGGCAGTCGCCGCGGCGAACAAGGTCAAGATCCAGATCCAGTGGCCGTTCACGACCGCCGACTTCGACCTCTACGTCTTCGACTCCAGCAACACGCTGGTCGGCCAGTCGGCGACCAGCAACGATCCGGAGACGGTGATCCTGTCGGCGGTCAACGGCGCCTACACGGTGCTCGTGGCGCCCTTCAATCCGGCGGGGCAGAGCTTCACCGGCACCATCAGCCTGGTGCCGATCCCGGTGGGGCCGCCTCCTCCTCCCGGCATCGCGCCGCGTTACCAGAGCTACGCCGCGCCGACCGGCGTCGCCGAGTCCTCGGGCGAGCCTTCGATCAGCATCGACTGGAACCCGAACAACGGCGCCCTGCGCCACGGCACGGTCAACACCGGCGGCGTCGACTTCTTCACCGCCAACGAGAACGAGCTGCGGGTGAGCTTCGACGACTGCTCGTCGCCGGCCCACAGCCTCTGGGAGGACGTCACCAGCCCCACCGAGGGGGTGACGACTCTCGACCCGATCGGCTTCGGCGACCACGTGACCGGCCGCATCTATCAGTGCCAGCTCTCGGGCGGCCAGAGCCGCATCGCGTTCTCCGACGACGACGGCGGCACCTGGACCCAGGGGCAGGGCGGGCCGGCCGACCAGGGGCCCGACCACGAGACGCTGGGCGGCGGACCGTTCGCCGCCGGGGCGCCGCCCCATCCGCTCTATTCGCGCGCCGTCTACTACTGCTCGCAGAACGTCGCCGGCGGCGCCGAGTGCGGCCTCAGCCTGGACGGCGGCAGGACCTACCTGCCCGGCGTAGACATCTTCACCGCGACGCAGTGCACCGGCGGCATCCACGGTCACGTCAAGGTGGCCCCGGACGACGGCACGGCCTACGTGCCGAACTCCTCGTGCGCGACCGGCGGCGGCACGCAGGGAGTGGCGGTGTCGCGGGACAACGGCGTCACCTGGACCGACTTCACCGTGCCAGGCAGCAGCGGTGCCGGCGATCCGTCGGTCGGCATCGGGGCCAACGGCACCATCTACCTCGGTTGGCAGAACGGCGACGGCCATCCGCACGTCGCGGTCTCGCACGATCACGGCCAGACCTGGCTGAACAACACCGACGCCGGCGCCGCGCTGGGGATCCAGAACTCGGTCTTCCCGGTGGCCGTCGCGGGCGACGACAACCGCGCGGCGTTCGGCTTCCTGGGCACGCCCACGGGCGGAAACTACCAGGACAGCACGAATTTCCACGGCATCTGGCATTTCTACGTCGCGACCACGTTCGACGGCGGCGACTCGTGGTACCTGGTGGATGCGACGCCCGACGATCCGGTGCAGGTGGGCTCCATCTGCACCGGCGGCACCACCTGCGGCGCCGACCGCAACCTGCTCGACTTCAACGACATCACGATCGATCGCGAGGGGCGGGTGGTGGCGGCGTTCGCCGACGGCTGCGTGGCGCCGGGATGCAACGCCGGCTCGCCCTCGTCGTCGTCGCGCAGCGCCAAGGGCACGGTGCTGCGGCAATCCGGCGGCCGTCGCCTGCTGGCTGCCTTCGATCCGCCGGAGCCGGCGCGGCCGCCGGCGCCGCTGCTGCTGGCGGCCGTCCGGCAGGCGGGCGCCGTGACGGTCACCTGGGAGGTGCCGGACAACGGCGGCACGCCGCTCACCGGCTACAAGGTCTACCGCGGCACGGCGAGCGGCGGCGAGACGCTGCTCGCGACCATCGGGCCCGGCAAGCCGGCCTACCTGGACACCACGGCCGATCCCAACACGAAGTACTTCTACCGCGTCACCGCGTTCAACGCCCAGGGCGAGGGACCGTTCTGCGGCGAGATCAGCGTGGTGGGCGGCAACGTCCAGAGCGCCTGCGTGCTGCCCGGGATCACCGTCATCACCGATCCCTCGGGCGACCAGACCGGCGCGCCGGCCAACACCGAGCTCGACATCCTGTCGGTCTCGCTGGCCGAGCCGTGGCTGAGCTCCTGCTCGAACCAGCTGGTCTTCACGATGAAGGTCGCCGACCTGAGCGTCGTGCCGCCGCAGGCGCAGTGGACGATCTTCTTCAGCCGCGCCAACGGCACCGAGTACTTCGTCGCCATGGTCTCCAACGGCACCGGCAACCCGACCGGCGTGCAGTTCGTCTACGGCCACACCTCGACCGGGACCGGCGGCGTGCGGCAGCTGACCACCGACGGCACCGCCGACGCCGGCAGCGGCTTCACCTCCGACGGCACCATCACCATCGTGCTGTCGCTCGCGAAGCTCACCTTCAATCTCAATCCGCCGCCGCCCACGCTGCCGCCGCCGGCGCCGGGCGACACCTTCGGCAACATCAATGCTCTCACCCAGCAGACGGTCGGAGTGCTGCTGCTGACCATCGATTCGACCGCCAGCGCCGGCTACACCCTGGCCGGGAACCAGGCGTGCGAGCCCAGTGTGCCGCCGGTCGCGCAGCTGGCGGCGACGCCGAACGGCGGGCCGGCGCCGCTGGGTGTCATGTTCGACGGCTCCGGCTCGACCGAGCCCGACCTGTGCGACACGATCACCTCGTACACTTTCGATTTCGGCGACGGCTCGCCGCCGGTCACCCAGGCCGCGGCGACGATCACTCACAACTACGTGCTCGACGGCGAGTTCCCGGCGCGGCTCCGGGTGACCGACTCGCGCGGCACGGCGAGCGCCAACACCGCGCAGCAGCTGATCTCGGTCGAGGGCGGCACGCCATTGTGCGGCGGCGGCGGCGCCGGCGGCGGCCTCTGCTACTACACGCTGACGCCGTGCCGCGCTTTCGACTCGCGCACCGGCAGCCCGCTCGCCTCCGGCACCCAGGTCGCGATCCAGGCCGGCGGCACCTGCGGCGTGCCGATGAGCGCCCGGGCGGTGTCGGTGAACCTCACCGTGGTGGGGCCGACCGGCAACGGCTTCATCAGCATCTATCCGGACGCGATGGGGGGGCCTCCCACGACCAGCACGATCGTCTTCACCTCCGGCCTGACGCGGGCGAACAACGCGGTCAGCGGGCTGGCGGCGGGCGGCCAGGGGACCTTCATCGTGCGGCCGTCGGTGGGCGGCGGCGCCACGGTGAACGTGGTGGTCGACGTCAACGGGTATTTCCAGTGAGCGCCTCGACGCGGCGGGCGAGGGCGTCGAGACGGGCGGTCAAGAGGTCGAGCTCCTCGGCGGTGTCGCCGAGGCGGCGGCCCTCGGCGCGCACGAAGCGGGTGTAGGGGGCGATCGCCTCGTCGATGCGGCGCAGACCGCGCTCGAGCTCGCGGTCGAACTGGCCGGTGAGCGTCGCCATGAGCTGCTCGCGCAGGGCGGCGATCTTGGCGCGCAGCTCGCGCTTGGCGGCCTGCCGCCGGCTGGGGATGATGAACAGGCCGAGCACCGCCACCACGCTCGCCGCCAGCACGCCGGTGGCGTCGGCGGCGGCGCCGGCGAGGACGTGGGCGACCAGCGCTCCGAGGCCGATCGCTCCCACCTCGACCAGGGCGGTCGAGGCGACCGCTCCCTGCACCGCCTCGGCGAGGCGCGTCGACTCGCCCTCCTGGTCGTAGCGCTCGACCGCGTCCTGCGCCGCGCGGCCGACGCTCCCGAGCAGGCGCTCGCGGTCGAGCTCGAAGGCGCCGCCGACCTGGCCGACGATGCGCTCGTCGTGCTCCCGGCGCCGCCGGCCGACGTGCTCCATCACTGCCTGCCACTGGCGGAGGTCGGCGGCGATCATCCAGTCGATCACCTCGTGGACGCGGCGGTCGATGACCCGCGGCGCGTCGCCGACCACCTGCTTGCCGAACTCGGCCTTGACGCGCGCCTTGTTCAGCAGGTCGAAGACGCGGCCAAGGCGCAGGGTATCGTCGAAGAACTGCATGCCGCGGGCCTCGAACTCCTGCAGCACGCCGCCGACGTCGGCGAGCCGGAAGCGGAACTCGCGCGCCATGTCCTCGCGGTAGAGCGCCAGCTGGCGCTCGACGTCGTCGATGGCGGCGACGTCGCCGGCGAGCAGCGCCAGGCGGGTCGCCGCCATCTCGCGGTAGCGGGCGGCGAGGCGGCCGGCGATGCCGATCGGGTTCAGCAGCTTCAGGCGCAGGCGCTGCCGCTCGTCGAGCGTCTCGACGATGTAGTCCTCGAGCGCCGCGAAGCGGCTGGCGGCGGCGAGCGCGGCGTCGCCGGCCGCCTTGGCGCGCTGCGCCAGGCGCGCCGAGACCGGGAAGACGTCGGGGGCGGCGCCGAGCAGCGCGGCGGCGTGCTCGGCGACGAAGGCGCGCACCTCGTCGACCGCCGCCGGCGAGTCGAGGATGTCGATCTTGTTGATCGCCAGCACGACCTTCTTGCCCCACTCGCGGATGCCCTGCAGGAAGGCGCGCTCGCTCTCGGTGAACGGGCGGTCGGCGGAGGTCACGAACAACACCAGGTCCGAGCGCGGCACGAAGTCGCGGGTGATCGCCTCGTGCTCGCGGTGGATGGCGTTGGTGCCCGGCGTGTCCACGATGTGGATCTCGCGCAGCAGCTCGAGCGGCGCGGTGACGACGTCGAGGGCTGCGGGGTCGCCGGGGAGGAGCGGGGCGTGGGGTGGTCCGGCGGGCGCCGGTGGTGGCGCCTGGCCGTCGCCGTAGCGCAGCAGCTGGATGCGGGTGGTGGTCGGAGTTACCCCTTCGGCGAGCAGCGGGCTGCCGACCAGGGCGTTGATGAAAGCGCTCTTGCCCGAGTTGAATTCGCCGGCCACCACGAGCAGGAAGAGCTCGTCGAGCTGCAGCGCCGCGCGCCGCAGGATCTTGCGGTCGTCGGCGGCCTCATCGAAGCGAGCCAGCGCCTCGTCCAGAGCGGCCAACAGCCGCCGCTCCTCGGCCAGCAACTCCTCTTGTGCGTCGTCGAGGACTCGCCTCAGCATGGGGCCTGCGCGCTCCGCGGGGACGTTAGCACAGGGAACGGGAGAACCTCTCCGCCCTTGGGTCGTCGCGAGGTGCTACTTGGCGATCAGGCGGCGCCTCGTGGCCTCGGTCACGGCGGCCTCGCAGAGCTGGAGGAAGATAGCCCGCTTGAAGGGTTCTTCGCGGCGAAACTCGCGCTGAGCTTTAGCCGCTACAAGAGCGAGTCTCTTTGCCATGGATGTGAGCCGTCTGAGCGGTGGCGCTCCGCCAGGACTGTCGAAGCAATCGAGGAGGCCGCCGAGGATTCCTTCCGTTGTCCCGCCATGGATGATGGGGTCGAACGCTTTCATGTCGCTCAGGCTTGCGTCGATGCGGCGCTCTTTCTCCTCGAAGGTGAAGATCCTGTGACTGGTGCTCTGCGCCAAGGCAAACGCCATTCCGAGCTCAAATGGCATGTTGAAACGCGGGACGTTCAAGCTGCCGGACAGGGTCACCCGGCTGAGGTCGTGGATCGAGGAACCGCAGCTCGCCAGGAGGCCGTGGATGTGTTGGAGCCGGCTCTTGCCTTCGCTCTGTGCTTCCAGCGCGCAGCGCGGAATGCGCCCGAGCGCCACCAAGCCGGCGATCAGAGCGGTGAATAGCGGGGCATACTCCTTGTCGTAAGGCACATTGAGGAAGACTGACTTTCCGATCGCCGGTTCATCAGGCACGGGCGAGTCTTCGGTCAGTTGAGATCAAGATCTCGTCGTGCGGGTTCTGGCCGAGCGAGGCGCGCCGCGCTTTCCCGGCGCTTGCTTGGTCGCACGCGCGGTGGACTTGGCGACGACCGCGGCCCGCGAGCTGCGGATCTCGTCTTTCCCGGCGGTGAGGCGGAGTAGCCGGCGGGCGGCCGCCATCTCCTCTCCGGTGATCCCGAGCAGCCGGCGCATCTCGGTCGCGGTCGCCGGGGGGGCGACGTGCTTGGTGTGTTCCATGTACTGATGATAGCGCCGGCCAGGTTACGCCTGCAATGGCCTCGGGGAGCAGATCGAAAGAAGTGCGATCATGCCCACAGGATCTCGACGTCATAGGGTTCCAGGAGCCGATCGCGGGTGACCAGCGTCAAGCCTTCGGCCTGCGCCTGGGCGACCAGCATGCGATCGTACGGGTCCCGGTGGTGGAGGGGAAGCGCCGCGGCGCGCTCGGCGTGGGAGAAGCTGATGAGGAGCTCTTGGAAGCCGCTGGCGAGCACTCCAGCCTCCATCGTGTCAGGTAGATCCAGGCGACCCAGGGAGCGTTTGATCGCGGCCTCCCAGGCCGATGCCACGCTCACGAAGACGAGATCCGCGGTCGCGATGCGGCTCGCCACGGCGGAGAGCAGCCTGGAAGGCTCGCCACGCCACCAGAGGAAGATGTGGGTATCGAGCAGCAGGTGGCGCGCCGCTCGCGCCGGGGTCACCCGCGCCCCTCGAAGGCGGACTGGATCTCCGGCGGCAGCGGAGCGTCGAAGTCTTCCGAGATGCGCACGCGCCCCTCCCAACCTCCAGCCTGGCGAGGCAGGGAAGGCTGATGGAACGGCACCAGCTTGGCGAGAGGCTTGCCCGCCTTGGCCAAGATAATCTCCTCGCCGCGAGCGGCGCGATCGACCAGCCGCGACAAGGAGGTCTTCGCTTCGTACAGGTTGTAGATGGTCTCGGGCATCGCGCGGCTGTCGGTTGACCAACCTTGGTCAATGATACGCCGAGGTGGTGCTTGCCGTCAAGCGGCTGTGATGCGGAGGCGATGCGCCGAATCAGCGTCTCCTCGCGCTGATGGGTCTCGCATGGCCGCCGCTCAGCCGCCCGCGCCGGCGGCCTGGCGCAGCGCGGCGGAGCAGGCTTGCACCGCCTTCTCGACGCGTTGCATCTCGGGGCGGTCGGCGGGCTTGATGCCGCCGTGCTGCTGGATGTCGGTCCAGAGAGACAAGGCGTGCTGGTAGAGCCCGAGGGCTTCGCGCCACTGGGCGCGGCGCTCGGCGGCCGCGGTGCCGGGGGCCTGCGCCAAGCGCTGGTGGACCTCGGCGAGATTGGCGTAGGAGATGGCGGGATCGCGGCGGGCGAAGACGTCCTGGGGATCGCGGGCGACCAGCCACTCGCGCAGGCGCAAGCCCTCGCCGAGGCTGTCCGCGGCGTCTCGCGGGCGGCCCTCGGCGAGCAGGGCTTCGCCGATGCGGTTGTAGGTGTTGGCGAGGTCGCGGCGGTACTCGATGTTGGCCGGATCGCGGTCGGCGAGCGCTCCTTGCAGGGCGAGCGCGGCGCGGTAGCGGACCTGCGCCTCGGCGAAGCGGCGCTGGGTGGCCAGGGCGTCGCCGAGCTTGTTGTGCGCGATGGAGAGGGTGCGCCGGGCGAAGGCGTTGCGCGGGTCGGCGGCCACCAGCCGCTCGGCGACGGCCAGGGTCTTCTCGCCGGCCGCGAGACGGCCGCCGGCGTCGTTCAGACCCTCCATCGCCTCTCCCAGCTTGAGGTAGGCGGTGAGCAGCGCGTGCAGCGTGTCCGCGTCGTTCGGATGGGCGCTGGACTGGGACTCGAGGGCGGCGATCGCGCGGGTGTGCCAGGCCAGCGCTTCTCGGCAGCGGTCCAGCCAGCAGAGGGCGTCGCCGGTCTTGGTCTCGGTCATGGCCAGCTCGCGCTCGACCTCGACGGCAGCGGCCGAGAGGCCGGTGGCCTCCTGGAGACGCAGGCCCGCGAGGATGCGGCGCGCGGCGGCGAACTCGGCAAGGCCGCCCGCCAGGTCGCTGTTCCAGGCCTCGAGGTCGCCGAGCGAGACGTGGCTGCGGGCGAGCTCGAGCGCCCGCCCGGGATCGCCCGGGGCCTCGGCGGCAAGCGCGGCCTCGAGCGCCACCGCGCGCCGGTAGTGGTCGAGGGCCGCGCCGACCGTGCCGCTCGAGTCGAGGACGTTGGCGATGCGCCGCTCGCAGCGCGCCGTCTCGGCGCGCACGGACGGGCTTGCCGGCGACCGCAGCAGCAGCCGGCCGAGGATCTGGCGGGCCTTCTGGTAGGCCGCGAGGGCGCCGGCGATGTCGCCCAGGTTCGGCTGGTTCGGGTTGCCCTGGACGTCGCCCACTCTCTCGTAGGCCGCCGCCAGGTCCAGCTCGAGCGCGGGGTCGCCGCCGGTCTCGGCGGCCAGGCGGTCGAGGTAGGCCAGGCCGTTGCGCACCAGCAGTTGCCGCGCGGGGGTGGAGCCGGGGAGCGGCGCGATGGCGTCGTGGACTTCGAACAGCAAGGAGTCGGCGAGGGCGCGCACGTCCTGGAACCGGCGCTCGGCGATGCGCGCCTGGCGCGCCGTCGCGAGCAGGCCGCCGAGCAGGCTGGCGGCGATCAGGGCCGCCGCGGCGAGGCCGAGGCGGTGGCGGCGCGCGAACTTGGCGGCGCGGTAGCCCGGCGTGTCCGGGCGCGCCCGCACCGGCAGCTGCTCGAGGTGGCGGCGCACGTCCTCGGCGAGCGCCTCGACCGAGGCGTAGCGGCGCTCCGGCTCTTTGCGCAGCGCCTTCAGCACGATGTTGTCGAGGTCCCCGCGCAGGCGGCGGCGCAGCGCCGGCAGGCCGAGTCCCGCCGCCCCCGCGGTGGCGGCGACGCTCGGCCGGGGCGGCGGCTGGTCGCAGACCACGCGCATCACTTCGACCGGGCTCTCGGTCGCGAACCGGTACGGATGGGCGCCGACCAGCAGCCGGAAGAGCAGCAGGCCCAGCGCGTAGACGTCGGTGGCGGTGGTGACGGGCTCGCCGCGGACCTGCTCGGGGCTGGCGAAGAGCGGCGTCAGCAGCAGCCTGCCGGCGACGGTGAGCGGCAGGGTCCCGTCGGTCTCGGCCCCGGGCAGCAGCTTGGCGATGCCGAAGTCGAGCAGCTTCACGACGCCGTCGGCGGTGACCAGGATGTTGCCGGGCTTCAGGTCGCGGTGGACGACCAGGTTGCGGTGCGCGTGCGCGACCGCGCCGCAGACCTCGCGGAAGAGCTGCAGGCGCCGCACGAGATCGAGGTCCTGCCGCTGGCAGAACTGGTCGATCGGCTCGCCGTCCACGTACTCCATGACCAGGTAGGGGAGGCCGTCCGCGGTCTCGCCGCCGTCGAGCAGGCGGGCGATGTGGGGATGCTCGAGCCTGGCCAGGGTCTGGCGCTCGAGCTGGAAACGATGGCGGGCCTCCGCCGTCGCCAGGGCCCAGGGCAGCAGCTTGATCGCGACGCGCTGGCGGAAGGCCTCGTCGGCACGCTCCGCCAGGTACACCGCGCCCATGCCGCCGCGCCCCAGCAGCCGCACCAGCCGGTAGGCGCCGATCCTCCTGCCCAGGAGCTCGGGCTCCGGCCCGCCGCCCAGCGCCCGCTCGGCCTGCTCCACCGCCGCTTGCAGGAAGTTGCCGCCGCGGTCGTGCGCGGCCAGCAGCGAGCGCAGCTCGGCGGCCAGTGGCTGGTCGTCGGGCGGCAGGGCGTTCAGCCACGCCTCGCGGTCCGCTGCGGGGACCTCGCTGGCCTCGCCGAAGAGCTGGTCGAGACGCCGCCAGAGACGGGCGGCGCGGTCGGAGTCAGGAGCGCTCGAGCTCACGGAACAGCCAGGCCTTGGCCATGGCCGCGTCGCGCTTGACGGTCGGCACGGACAGGCCGAGGACCTCGGCCACCTCCTCGAGAGTGAGGCCGGCGAGATAGCGCATCTCGACGATGCGCACCTTGCGCTCGTCGTACGCCGCCAGGCGGTCGAGCGCCGCGTGCAGCGCCAGCAGGTCCACCGCCGGCGGCGGCGTGGCGCCGAGGTCGTCGGCGAGCTCGACGCGGATGCCGCCGTCGCCGCGCTTCACCGCCGCCTTGCCGCGCGCGTGGTCGACCAGGATCTGGCGCATCGCGCGGGCGGCCAGGCCGAGGAACCGCGCCTGGTCGCTGGCGTCGAGACCCGGCGAGCGCGACAGCTTGAGGTAGGCCTCGTGGACCAGCGCCGTGGGCTCGAGCGTGTGCTCCGGGCCCTGGCCGCGCATCGAGCGGCGCGCCAGCCGGCGCAGCTCCTCGTAGACCTGCGGCCAGAGAGCGTCGAGCGCGCCGGCGGATTCGCGGCCGGAGGGGGTGGGATCTTCGGTGGTGACGGCGCCTGCGGCACTGGCCGCGGGCGGCGTGGACCCGCGGTGGGCGCGTGCATCCGGCAGTACCGCCGGATGTTCGCCGTCCTCCTGGGATGAGGCCATGTCGACGATCAGTATATCGTGCGCGCGGATCGCGCGCGCGGTGTGTACGACCGGCTGACGGCACGCGGCAGGAATGGATCATTGCTCATCATGATCGCAGCCGCTGGTACGCTGAATACGCGGAAAAACTGATCAATTGAGGCTCGCGGGAGGCCGAGCAGGAGGTCGTTGGCCCGCGAGGCCCGCGGCCCGCGAGTTCCCGCGCTCGCGAGGTCCCGTGGCCGCCCGTGGCCCGGCCGCGGCTCCGCCTGTCGCCAGTCGCGGCACTTCTTGCTGGACGCGGCGGTGAAACAGTCGGCCGCCTCCCGGCGTAGTCTCGCTCGGGAGTGGGGCGCGCCGCCGTCACCCGCCGCCGGCCGTCGCCGGCCGCC
>DATNKH010000205.1:0-7468 GCA_035603475.1 Thermoanaerobaculia bacterium | reverse complement strand
GCTTACCTCGACGAGCTGCTCGAGGCGGGCAAGGGGGCCGACTTCGGGCCCAACGGGCTGCAGGTCGAGGGGCGCGAACGGGTGCACAAGGTGGTCACCGGGGTGTCTGCCTGTGTGCAGCTGTTCGCGCAGGCGCGGGCGGCCGGGGCGGACGCGGTGCTGGTGCACCACGGGCTGTTCTGGGAAGGCCTGCCGCGCACGCTCACCGGCTTCCGCTACCGGCAGGTGGCCGAATTGATCCAGGGCGGCATGAGCCTGATCGCCTATCACCTGCCTCTCGACCGCAACCCGGAGGTCGGCAACAACGCCCTCGCGGCGCGCGCCTTCGGGCTCGGCGCGGTGGAGCCGTTCGGCGAGCATGACGGCATGCCGATCGGCTGCAAGGGGCGCTTCCCAGAGCCGGTGCCGGCCGCCCACCTGGTCCAGCTCTGCCGCACGGTCTTCGGCCAGGAACCGCTCGCCTTCCTCTTCGGCCGCGAGCCGGTCGCCTCCGTCGGCTTGATCAGCGGCGGCGGCCAGCGGGAGGTCTACGAGGCCATCGCCCAGGGGCTCGACGCCTACGTCACGGGCGAGGCCAGCGAATGGGTGATGAACGTGGCGCGCGACGCCGGCATCCACTACCTCGCCGCCGGCCACTACGCCACCGAGCGCCTCGGCGTGCGCGCCCTGGGCGAGCACCTCGCCCGCCGCTTCGGACTCGAGGTCGAGTTCATCGACGTGCCGAACCCGGTCTAGGCGCGCTAGATCGAGACGGAACCAACCTCCCTGCCCCCCTTTGGGCGAGGCGTCCCAACGGAACCGACCGCGGACTTCTCGTGTCTCGCCCAAAGGGGCGCAGGGGGGTTGGTTCCGTCCAGTAGATCTAGCGCACCTAGATCAGGCACTGAGCACCTAGCTAGATCAGGTCCCTGAGCACCACCACGACCTCGCCGCGCTGGCCCGCGCGCAGGACGGTGAAGCGGACGCGGGTGCCTGGCGGATCGTTGCGCAGGCGCTCGCGGAGCGCCGGCAGGGGGAGCTCGGCTGGCGCCTTGCCGTCGACCTCGACGATGCGGTCGCCCTGGCGCAGGCCGCCTTCGGCGGCCGGGCCGCCGGCGTAGACGTCGATCACCTCGAAGGCGGGTAGGGCCGGCGGGGCCTCCTCCGCCAGGTTCAGCCAGGCGCCGGCGCGGTCGAAGGGAATGGGCAGGTCACTGCCGCCGCCGCCCCCCTTGCGGCCATCCCGCTCGAAGCGCTCGAAGATCACCTGCTGGCGCGAGTAGTCGAAGGTGACGTTGAAGCGGCTGAGCAGCGCGCCGCCGACGTTGCCGGCGACGTACTTGTCGGAGAAGGCGCCCTTGGTCTGCAGCGTCAGCTCGATCGGCGGGCGGGAGACCTCGAGCCCACCCAGGCGCAGGGTGCCCGCGCGGGCGAACTGCGCCCGCGCGGGGCCGCCGACTCCCCAGCCCGCGACGCCCTCCAGCTTGGGCGCGTAGCGCGCCCGCAGCCCGTGCTGCTCGACGAAGGATGCCAGCAGGTCGACGCTGGCGCGGCTGCCGGTGTCGAGGTCGAAGGCGCCGGGGATGCCGTCGATCGATCCTGCCACCTGCGGGATGTGCTCGTTGAACTTGAATGGCACGACCACGCCGCCGCCGTGGTAGGAGAAGGCAGCTGGCAGGGTGAGCGTCAGCGTCCGGTGCTCGTAGTCCACGCGCACCACGAAGCGCTTGAAGACCTCGTAGCCGATCAAGCCGTTGACCGGCGCGCCTTCGGCGCTGGTCAGCGGGCCGAGGTTGAAGACCGCGAAGACCTGGTCGCGCAGCGTCGCGCCGCCGACCTGGAGACTCGCCACCTTGACCAGGCCGATGTCCTCGGACTTGTCGCCGACGCCGCGCCCTTGCAAGGCGCCTTCCGGCTTCAACCCGAGCGTCTTGGCGAGCCCCGGGGTGACGATGTTGGCGCCGCCGGTGTCGCAGAGGAGCCGGAATGGGCCCTTGCCGCCGAGCTTGACGTTGAGGTAGATGTGGTTGTTCAGCAGCTCGAACGGCACGCTCGTCGAGGTCGCGCCCCCCGCCAGGCTGAAGTCCGAGGGCGGCGGCGCCGGCATGGCGAAGGCACCGGCCGCGATCGGCTCGTTGAAGCGGATCGACTCGGCGGTGACCAGCTGGTCGTAGCGGGTGTCGCCGTTGGTCGAGCGGGTGACGAACGGCAGCTTCACCCCATCCACCTCGCGGAAGTCCGAGAAGAAGGCAGTCCGCGTGTCGACGGCGCCGGTCTCGACCACGCGGTCGAAGAGGCCGCTGGCGGCGTCGACCCAGAGCTCGAAGGGCCGCCCGCCGCGCGGCGTGATGCGCAGCACGTCGAAGCGGCGGGGGCCGTCTTCGCGCCGGCCGAGGGACTCGACGTGGCCCGGCCACCGCTGCGGATACCAGAACGCCAGCGCCGTGCGGTACGCCTCGTCCGCCGCCCCGAGCCGCGCATCCTCGCTCTCCTCGGCCCGCGCCTGGCCCGAGGCGTCCTGGGTCCACGCCGTGGCGCCGTCGAAGCCCTCGGCGCCCCGCAACGGACCGAGCGAGTAGTGCAGCGCGTGATGACCGGAGCGAACGTCCTCGATCGACTCCGCCGAGCCGTCGAGGCCGCCCACGTGCAGCCGGGCGCGCACGTGCCGGGTGGCGACGGCGTCCCACGCCTTGCCCCCGGACGCCTCCTTGGCGCGGGCCAGGACGGCTGCCGCGGTTGCACCCGCGTCAACGGACTCCGTCGGCGACGAAGCGGAGCCGCGCACTGCGAGCACGATCGCGAGCAGGCTCAGGATCACGGACTGGCGCATGGTCGATCCTCCCTCGCCGGCGCGCCGGCCAAGTCCCGGTCGCGGGCGCGGCGACCGGCCTTCGCGAACAGGCGGAAGAAGTTCTCGCTGGTCTGGCGGGCCACCGTCTCGGGAGTCTCGCCGGTGACGGCGGCGAGATGGTGAGCGATCTCGACCACGTAGGCGGGACGGTTCGGCTGGCCGCGGTAGGGCACCGGCGCCAGGTAGGGAGTGTCGGTCTCGACCAACGCCCTGTCGGCGGGCAGGATTCCCAGGATCTCGCGCACGTTGTCGGCCTTGGGAAAGGTGATCATGCCCGAGAGGCCGAGATAGCAGCCGCGCGCCAGCAGCTCTTCGGCCATGGCCAGGCCGCCCGCGAACGAGTGAAAGTCGGCGGCGATCCCGGCGAAAGCCGCCTCGCGCAGCGCGCCGAGCATCGCCTCGTTGCTGTCGCGGTTGTGCACCACGACCGGCAGGCCGAGGTCGAGCGCCAGCCGCCACTGCTCGCGCATCACCTCGAGCTGCACCGCCCGCGGCGCGTGGTCGTAGTGGAAATCGAGGCCGCACTCCCCCACCGCCACCGCCCTGGGGTCCGCGAGCAGCGCAGTCAATCGCTTCGCGTCACTTCGGCGCCAGCTCGCCGCCTCGTGCGGGTGCACGCCGAGGGCGCACCATACGTCCGGGTGGCGATGGCAGAAGGCGAGGACGTCCTCGGACTCGTCCAGGCGCGTGGCCGGCACCAGGAAGCCGCGCACGCCGCGCTGGCGCGCCGTGTCGAGCGCGCGCTCGCGCTCGCCGGCGGGGAGGCTCTGCAAGTGACAGTGCGAATCGATCACGCCGGCCCTGGCCGTTCCCGCTGAGCCCGGGTCGCCGCCGGCGCCCGCGGCCTTGGCAGCCGGCCCGGGATCGGCCGGACGCCGCCAGCGCGAGACGGATGCCGGGCTCACCGCACCTCGGTCCCCGCGGGCACCGCCGCGCCGGGATGCAGCAGTACCGGCGCGCCTTCGCCCGACGCGGCAAGGACCATGCCCTGCGACTCGACGCCCATCAAGGTGGCCGGCTCGAGGTTCGTCACCACCACCACCTGCTTGCCCGCCAGGTCCTCCGGCCGGTAGGCGAGGGCGACCCCCGCCACCACCGTCCGGGTCTCGTCCCCCAGGTCGACGGTCAGCTTCAACAGCTTCTTCGACTTGGGCACCGGCTCGGCGGCGCGCACCGTGCCGATTCGCAGCCGCACCTGCTTGAAGGTGTCGATCGAGATGAGGTCTGCCTTGCCTGGCACCTCAAAGCCCCCGGTGGCCACGGACGTGGCGGCGGGAGGCGCGGAGGGTCCAGCGGCAGGAGGGGCAGACGCACCTTGCTTCGCTTCGGCCACGTAGGCCTCCTTGTCGATGCGCGGGAAGATCGGCGCCGGCGGCGGCAGCTCGGCGCCGACCGGCGTGCCGCCCCAGGCCATGGCATCCAGGCGCTGCGGCACCGCCGCGCCGATCGCGCGCAGCACCCTGACCGCGGCGCGCGGCATGATCGGCAGCAGGCCGATGGCGACGATGCGCGTCGCCTCGAGCCCGTTCCACAGCACCCGCGCCAGCCGGGGGCTGGGGCCCTCGGTCTTGATCAGCTTCCAGGGCGCGTGCGCCACCAGGTACTGGTTGGTCTCGGCGAGCAGCCGCCAGAGACTCTCGAGGGCGCGCTGGAACGCGAGGTCGTCCATGGCCGCCCGATAGTCGGCGGCGGCCCGGGCCGCCACCTCGATCAGCGGGTTGTCGCCGCAGCTCTGGTAGGGGCTGCGGCCGCCGAACGCGCTGCGCGAGAGCGTCACCACCCGGCTCACGGTGTTGCCCAGGTCGTTGGCGAGATCGTTGTTGTGGCGGTCGATGACCGCCTCGTCGGAGAAGCTCGCATCCTGACCGAACGCCATCTCGCGCAGCAGGAAGTAGCGCAGGCTGTCGCCGCCGAAGCGTTCGACCAGCTCGTCGGGGCGCACCACGTTGCCGGCCGACTTCGAGACCTTGCGGCCGTCGCGCTGCCACCAGCCATGCGCCCAGACTGCGGTCGGCAGCGGCAGCCGCGCCGACATCAGGAAGGCCGGCCAGTAGACGGCGTGGAAGCGCAGGATGTCCTTGCCCATCATGTGCAGGCGCACGTCGCCTTCGGCCCAGAAGCGGCGGTAGAGATCGACGTCCTCGGGCCGGTCGGAGCCCAGGCCGAGGGCGCTGAGGTAGTTGGTCAGCGCGTCGAGCCAGACGTAGACGGTCTGCCCCGGCCGGCCGGGGAAGGGGATGCCCCATTCGAGGTTGGCACGGGAGACCGACAGGTCGCGCAGGCCGCCGGCGACGAAGGAGCGCACCTCGTTGAGCCGGCTCGCGGGATGGACCGGCTGCGGGCGGCTGTCGTACCAGTCGAGCAGCCGCTGCTGGTAGCGCGAGAGGCGGAAGAAGACGTTCTCTTCCGACTTCCATTCGACCGCGGTGCCGTGGACCGGACAGCGGCGGTCCGGCCCGCCGGGCGCGCCCGCCGGAGGGTGGGGAGAGGGCTCGCCGCCGGCCGCTCCGGGGCCGCCCCCGGGCGCACCGGCCAGCTCCTTCTCGGTGTAGAAGGTCTCGCACGGCGAGCAGTACCACCCCTCGTGGACCGCCGCGTAGAGATCGCCGGCGGCGTCGAGACGGCGGATCATCTCCCGCACCCCGCGCTCGTGGCGCTCCTCGGTGGTGCGCACGAAGTCGTCGTAGGAGAAATCCAGCTTCTCCTCGAGCTCGCGGTAGCGGCCGACCACCCGGTCGGCGAGCTCGAGCGGCGAGATCCCCTCGCGCTTCGCCGCCCGCTCGATGTTCTGACCGTGCTCGTCGGTCCCGGTCAGGAACCGCACGTCCTCGCCCAGCAGGCGGTGGTAGCGCGCCAGGGCATCGCAGACCGTGGTGGTGAAGATGTGCCCGATGTGGGGCAGATCGTTCACGTAGTAGATCGGCGTGGTGATGAAGTAGGTGCGGTTGCGCATGGTGTCTCGAACCGGCGGCGCGGCGCGCTCGGAAGCGGGATTGTAGCAGCCGGCCCGGATCGCATCCCGCACGGCGCTTGCTGGCGGCCTGCCTGTGGTCTAGTGTTCGACCCGGTGGCCCAGGTGATCGACAGTCGATCGGCGACCGGTGAAGCGACGCTGCCGCCACCGCTGGGCGAGCCACGTCTGCCGGCGTCGCCGCGGGCGCCCGCACTCGCGGCCGCTGCCCTGACGGCCCTGCCGGCGCTGCTGGCGGTGCTGCTGTACGGGCGGCACCTGGCCGATGGCTTCGCCGCCGACGACTTCGGGTACGCGACCTGGGCGCGCGACGGGCTCGCCACCCTCCTCCGGTACCTCACCGTCGATTCCTCGCCGCAGGTCATCCGGCCGCTGCCCGGGCTGGCCTGGATGCTGGCCACGCTGCCTCTCGGCGCCGTGGTGCTGCACGGCCTGTCGGTCTTGCTGCATGCCGCGAACGGCTTGCTGGTCGCCGCCCTCGTGCGGCGGGGCGGCTCCGGGCCGGCGGGGCGCCCGCAGGCCGCCGGAGATCCCGGCGCGGCGTGGACAGCCGCCGCCAAGGAGCCCGGCAGGGCATGGACGGCGGCCTTGTTCGCCGCGCTCTTCGTGGCGTTCCCGCTGTTCACCGAGCCGGTCATCTGGCTGAGCGGGAGCTTCGATCTCTGGGCCTGCTGCTTCGCGCTGGCGGCGCTCCGCTGCGCCGACCCTGGGCCGGAGAGCGGGGCGCTTGCCGCGAGGGCCGCGAGGGCCGCGCCAGCCGCCGCGGCCGGACTCTTCCTGGCGGCGCTGCTCTGCAAGGAGTCCGTGGCCTTCCTGCCGCTGATCCTGCCGCTGCTCGTCCCCTGGCGCCGGGTGCGCCGCGCCGTGGGGGCGATGCTGGCGGTCGCCGCCGTCTACCTGGCCACCCGCCTGCTGCTGTTCTCGGGCCCCGGCGGCTACCAGCGAGGCGACGGCGGCTCGCTGCTCTGGGCCACGACGCCGCGGAAGCTCTGGATGATGGCCGCGAGCGTGCCGCAGCGGGTCCTGGTGCCGTTCAAGGGGGCCGGCGCGAGCGCCCGCCTGTCGCTGCTCTGCGCGCTGCTCTCGATCCTGCTGATCGGCGGCTTCCTGGTTGGCGCGATGGCGGCTGGCAGCCGCGGACGCGCGGCCGGGGCGGCGCGATTCCTGCTCCTCATTCTCCCCATTGCGGCCCTGCTCCTGGCGGTCGTGCCGGTGGCGCACCTGCTCTGGATCGACGTCGATCAGGAGGGCTCCCGGCTGCTCTACTTCCCGATCGCCGTCTTCGCCATCGCCCTCGGCCGCAGCGCCCCAGCGCTCCGGGCGCCGGCCAGGGGAATCGCCGCCGCGCTGGTCTGCTATTGGAGCCTCGCCACGGTGTGGAACGGACGTGCCTGGACGCACGCCGCCTGGGAGGTCGAGCACACCCTGGCGGCCATGGCCAGCCTGGCGCCGCGGCTGCCGCCGCGCGCCGTCGTCTTCGTGGCCGGCCACGACAGCTGGCAGGGGGCGTATGCCTGGCGCAATGCCTTCCCCTCCGCGCCGCGCTGGCGCGGCCTCCGCCAGGACGTGACCTGGCTGCTGGGCACTGCCGCGCTGCTCGACTCGCCGGCCGCGAAGCTGGGCAGGACCGCCTTCGAGATCGGCATCGACGATGCGGGCCGGCCGGT
>DATNKH010000204.1:0-3123 GCA_035603475.1 Thermoanaerobaculia bacterium | reverse complement strand
GCTGCCGGGGTTTTCCAAGACCCTGCGCAAGGCGGTGACCATGAGGCGACAGCGTCGCAGGCGGTGGCGCGGTGCCTGGCGCGCCGCTCGCGCCGCCGCGGCCATGCTCGCACTGCTGCCGGTCGCGGCGCTGCCAGCGGTCGCGGCTGCTTCGGCGCCCCCGGCGGCCGCGACCGCTCCTTCGCCGACGCCCGCCGCCGCGGCGCCGCCGCGGGTCGCCGTCAGCATCGCGCCGGCCGCTTACTTCGTCGAGCGGATCGGCGGCCCGCGGATGCAGGTCGAGGTGATGGTCCCTCCGGGCGTCGAGGAGGAGACCTACGCGCCCTCGCCGCGCCAGCTCGTCGACCTGCTGCAGGCCCGTCTCTACGTCGCGGTCGGGCATGCCGCCTTCCCGCTCGAGACCCAGAGCCTGCTGCCGTTCCTCGCCACCCATCCGGAGATCCGCGTGGTCTCCATGTCCCGCGGCGTGACGCTGATCCCGATGGGCGATGCGCCGTCCGCGGGCCGCTCCACCGATCCGCATTTCTGGAACGCGCCGGCCCCCGCGGCGATCGCCGCCCGCAACATCGCCGGCGGCCTGGAAGCGGTGGATCCCGCCCGCCGGCAGGTCTATCTCGCCGGCCTGGCCGCGCTCGAGCGCGACCTGCGGGCGCTCGACGCGGCCTTCCGCCGGGTCGCGGCGGGACCGCGGCCGGTCCGCTTCATCTCCTACCATCCCGCCTGGGGATATCTCGCGCACCAATATGGCTTCCAGCAGATCTCGGTCGAGGCCGGCGGCAAGGAACCCGGCGCCGCCAGCCTGGTCGCGCTCGCCACCGCCGCCCGCCGCGACGGCGTGCGCCTGATGCTGGTGCCGATCGGCCTGCCGAGCAAGCAGACCGAATCCCTGGCAAGCTCGATCGGCGGCAAGGTGCTGGCCGTGGACTACATGGCGCGGGACTGGCTGGCCACGATGTGGCGCCTGGAAGCCGCGCTCGCCGAGGTCGCGGGGGTCCACGCTTGAGCACCGATGTGGTCACCATGGAACCCCTGATCGAATTCCGGGACGTCACCTTCGGCTACCGCCGCGAGGCCGTCGTCGAGCACGTCGACCTCGCCATCGGCAGGCGCGACTTCATGGCGCTGGTGGGACCGAACGGGGGCGGCAAGACCACCCTGCTCAGGCTGATGCTGGGCTTCTTCCCGCCCTGGCGGGGCGAGGTGGTGCGGCGCCTGTCGCGGCGGCGCGGGGCCATGGGCTACGTGCCGCAGTTCTCGAGCTTCGACCGCGACTTCCCGATGCGCGTCGAGAGCCTGGTGCTGATGGGGCGCCTGGGAGCGAGCGGGCTCTTCCGGCCGTACCAACGCGATGACCGCCTGCGGGCCGCCCAGGCCCTCGCAAAGCTGCGCCTGACCGAGCTGGCCCGCCTGCCCATCGGCGAGCTCTCGGGAGGAGAGGTGCAGCGCGTGCTGATCGCCCGGGCGCTGGCCGGCGATCCCGAGATCCTGCTGCTAGACGAGCCCACCTCCTCGGTCGATCCGGGATCGCGCGAGGTGCTCGCGGCGGTCCTCTCCGAGCTCAACGCGCGCATCCCGGTGGTCGTGGTGACGCACGACATCAGCTCCCTCGCCCGCCAGGTCACGCGGGTGGTCTTCGTCAACCGCACCCTGACCGAGGAGACGGCCCCGGAGCGGCTGGACGCCTTCCATCGGCACCTGGGAGAGAGATGACGACCTGGCACACGGCGCTCGGCCTCGAGTTCGTGCGCAACGCCCTCGTCGCCGGCCTGCTGAGCAGCCTGCTGTGCGGCGTGATCGGGGTCTTCGTGGTCACCAAGCGGCTGACCTTCATCAGCGACGGGATCAGCCACGCCGCCTTCGCCGGGCTCGGCCTCTGCTTCCTGCTGGGCGCCGATCCACGCCTCGGCGCCCTGGTCACGGCGGTGCTGTTCGCGGTCGCGCTGGGGACCCTGGGCACGACGGCGACGCGGCAGCACGACGCGCTGATCGGCGTCCTCTACGCGGTGGGCATGGCCCTGGGCATCGTCTTCGTCCACCAGGCGCCGGGCTACGTCCCGAACCTGATGACCTACCTGTTCGGCAACCTGCTGCTCGCCACCGGCGCCGACCTGCGCCTCACGTGCTGGCTGACGGCGCTGGTGCTCGGCACCCTCCTGGTCCTGCGCAAGCCGCTCGTCGCCGTCGCCTTCGACGAGGAGTTCGCTTTCGTGCAGGGAGTGCCGGTGCGCGCGGTGGTGACCACCCTGCTGGTGCTGGTCTCCCTGACCGTGGTGCTGCTGATCCAGGTGGTCGGGGTGATTCTGGTGCTTGCCCTGCTGACCATCCCGCCGCTCACCGC
Source organism: Thermoanaerobaculia bacterium (assembly GCA_035603475.1). Classification (GTDB taxonomy): domain Bacteria; phylum Acidobacteriota; class Thermoanaerobaculia; order Multivoradales; family UBA5704; genus JASLEW01. The sequence goes on along the minus strand of DATNKH010000204.1, from coordinate 785 downwards.
CCTGATCCTGGCGCGCGATCTGGGACCGGTGATCGCCATCTCGGTGGGGGTCGGCCTGGCCGGCACCACGGGCGGGCTGGCCCTGTCGTACCGCTGGGACCTGCCCTCGGGACCGGCGATCATCCTGCTCGGCGCCGCGCTGCTGGCCGCCGCCTACCTGGTGCAAGCGTTGCGGCGCGGCGCGCGGCGACGCACCCTCCTCCGGAGCAACCGCCGATGATCGTATTCCAGATGCTGCAGGCCGTGCTGTCGGCGGCCTGGGACACCTTCTTCCTGGCCGCGCCCTTCGTGCTCTTCGGCCTGCTGCTCGCCGGTCTCCTGCACGTCCTGGTGTCGCGGCGCCAGCTGGTCCGCTGGATGGGCGGCACCGGCCTGGCGGGAGCGGCCCGCGCCGCGCTGCTCGGCATCCCGCTGCCGCTGTGCAGCTGCGGCATCGTGCCGGTCGCCATCTCGCTGCGCCGCCAGGGGGCCAGCCGTCCGGCCGTGCTGAGCTTCCTCATTACGACTCCGGAATCGAGCGCCGACGCTGTCGTCCTCACCTGGGGCCTGATGGGGCCGCTGATGGCCGTCGCCCGCCTGGTCGCCGCGCTGGCGAGCGCCATGGTCGCCGCGGTCATGGCCATCGCGGCCGGCGTCACCGGCGGCGCGGCCACCGCCGAGCACGACGCGCATCCCGGGCATGAGGACGCCCACGCCGGGGGCGACGGCGACGCCTATGTCGGCTTCCGGGCGCTCTGGGCGGCGCTCGTCGCCCCGGTCCGGCGGTTCCTGCGGCCACCGCCCGC
>DATNKH010000203.1:0-2647 GCA_035603475.1 Thermoanaerobaculia bacterium | reverse complement strand
TCGGCGGCGGCGGCGGCCGGCCGCGGCAGGCGGTGAAAGGGGACGACCAGCTCGTGCACGAAGCGCCCCTCGGGACCCTGGGCGATCAGCGCCTCGGGGCCGGGGAAGAGCTCGTGCAGCCGCGCGCGGTCGCGCTCCTCCACCAGGTCGAGGAAGGCGTCGATGGCGAGCGTGTTGTCGAGATCGACCAGCAGCTCGTTGTCGCCGTCGGCCAGCGTGACCAGGCGCGGCAGGCGCCGGCGCCGGCGCCACTCCTGCACCGCGGCGTAACGGTCCGTCCCCGCGGCCTTGGCCAGCTGCTTGATCTCGTCGGCCGTCATCCACCAGCCGGCGCGGGCCAGCACCAGCCGGCCATGGGTGACGCGCGGCACGAAAGGCGCGCTCTCGAGCGGACCCCAGCTGAAGCCGACCCCGCCGGCGATCTCCTGGCTCTGCAACGTGCAGAGGAAGCGGTAGAGGCCCAGGCTGCGCATCGAGAAGTTGTGGGCGCTGGTCAGCCGCGGGACGACTTCCCGGCCGAGCCGCCGCGAGCGCAGCACGATCTGGTTGCCGCGCACCGACACCAGGAGGTCGGTGACCGGGATCTGCCGCTCCTCGGCTGCGCCCGAGCGGCCGAGGAAGGGGATCTCGTACTCGCGCATCACCGGCCGCGAGAGGATGTTGCCGATCCGTCCCTGGGGCAGGTGCACGATCTCGGCAAAGATCGCCTCGGGGTGGAGGGCCTCCTCGGCGCGCAGGTGCCGCCGTGTCTGGTCGCAGAGCAGCTCCTCGGCATGGCAGAAGCGGCCCAGCAGGCGGGCGCCGGAGGGGCCGCCGGCGTTCCCCATGAGGAGCTGGAACTCGCCGCGGTCGAGCGCCTCCGGCGAGGCGGCGGCGACCGTCGCCACGACCTGGAAGGCGTCGGGGAAGGCTTGCGGTTCGCCGGCGCCGGCCGGGGCCATGCGCTCGAGGTCCTCGGCGGTGAGCTCGATCTGCTGCAGACCCCCGGCCTGGGCCTCCTGCATCTTGGCGAGCAGCACCGATTGGCGGGGGCCCCAGGGATAGGAGGTGTCGGCGGCCGGCGGCGACAGCGCCAGGTTGCGCAGCAGCGGCGACGCCTCGGCGCCGAGATCGGAGGCGCGCTCGAAGCCGATGCCGATCTCCTCGTCGAGCACCTCGACCAGCGGCGCCTCGCGCTGTTCGCCGTAGCGCTCCTGGAACTCCTTGCGGAAGCGCTCGAGGCTCTCCTGGCGGGCGCGTCCCGAGAGGCGGCGCATCAGGTCGACGCCGCGCACGATCTCGGCCATCACCTCCGGTCCGAGGCTCGCCTCGGCAGGCAGCTTGACCATGTCCACCTGGAAGAGCCGCGCCATCTCCACTTTCGTCGGCAGCGCCTCGAGATCGGCGGCGATCGTGCGGTAGCGCTCGGCCGGCGCGCCGACGCCGCCGGCGTCGAGCTCGGCCAGGGCGTCGCGGGCCGCCGCCAGGCGCCGAGCCCCTTCCTGCCCGGCGTCGAGCCCGGCCAGGTGGTCGACGAGGTCGTGAATGGCCTCCGGGCCGGTGACTGGTGGCGACAGGTCCGACACCAGCACCTGGCTGTCGATCAGCTCGGTCAGGAAGGCGTCGGCATCCTCCCGGGAGATCTCGACCTCCGCCGTGGCGCCGTCGGCGGTGACCAGCGCCGCGGCGAGATCGGCCGCGAGCGCCCCGCCGCGAGCCCGCGCGAGGGTCGCCTCCAGGTAGTCGGATGCCTCGACGGCGACCAGGTGATGGGAGCGGATCTTGTCGTCCAGACGGGCTTCGGCGTAGCGCAGGCGCCCGCCGGCCCGGTAGAGGCTCGAGTTCGGCCGGTAGCGCAGCTCGCGGCGCATCTCCGGGGCGCGCTCGAGCTCCTCGCAGAGCGCGAACAGGTAGTCCATGTCCAGGCGGGTGTGGCGGCGGTAGCCGGCGCGCGGACCGAGGACGAGCCGGGTCCGCGGGGCAGCGCCGCGGTCCGCGGCAGCAGCGCGGTCGGCACCGGCATCGCCCGCGGTGGCGGCGCCGGTCCCGCCGTCCGGGGCCGGGGCATCGCCGGCCTCGAGCACGGCGGTCGAGCAGCCGGAGAACAGGCCGAACGGGGTGGCGCGCGAAGCCATGCGCAGGAAGTAGCGCACCAGGGCGCGCTCGGCGCGCAGCCCCTTCTTGCCATCCGGATCGCGCCGCCAGGTGTCGAGGGCCTCGACCAGCGACGGCGAGGCCACGAACAGCGCCTCGGCCACCTCGGGACGCTCGACCATGGCGCCCAACCGGGCGCGCAGCGTGGCGCGGTCGGCGGCGAGCGCGGCCGCCAGCTCTTCGGAACCGGCGACGGGCGCCGCAAGCCCGGCGCTCCAGGCCTCGACCTCCTCGAACGGCAGCAGCGGTGTACGGAAGGCGAAGAATCCGGAAGGTACGAAGTCGAAGCCAATCGAGGAACGGGTCGGTCCAGCCACGAGTCGTTGAAGATATCACGACACCGCGTCGAAGCTGATTCTTCCCCGGCGGGTAGTAGGTCACCTCGCGAGGGTCCGTCCCCTCTGAGTCCCTTGGGGCGAGGGGTCCCAAGGGAACCGACCTTGGACTTCGGATGCCTCGCCCCAAGGGACGCAGAGGGGACGGACCCTCGCGAGGAGAATGACCCACTACCCGG
>DATNKH010000202.1:0-4181 GCA_035603475.1 Thermoanaerobaculia bacterium | reverse complement strand
GGAGCGCCCGTGGGACCCCGCGGCGGTCCGCATCCTGCGCGCTCGCCGCGGCGCCGTCAGCCTGCTGCTGCCGGCCGACGGCGAGAAGCTCCTCGCGACCTCGCTGCCCCTCCCCGCCGGCTGGACGGCCGCCGCCGAGGGCCGAGCGCTGCGCCGAGTGCTGGTCAACACCGCCTACCTGGGCGTCGTGGTGCCCGCGGGGGTCGCGCGGGTGGATCTCGCCTTCGTGCCCCCGGGGTTCCGTCTCGGCGCAGTGCTCTCGGTCCTCGGCGCGCTGGCCGTCTCGTCACTCGCCGTGCTCGGGCTGGCGCGGCGCGAACCGTCTTGATCGCCGCCGCTCAGGGCGGGTAGGCCGCCACCTCGAGGCACGCCGCGCGGAAGCCTCCCGCGAGATCCTCGCCGCCGTGGTCGTTGCGCTCGCGCTCGACGACGATCCGGATGGCGCTGGTGGTCAGCGGCGGGAAGCGATGCTCGACCCGCGGCGCCTGGTTGCCGAGCGTGCGGGTGCCGGGGACGTCGCGCCACCGCGTGCCGTCCCAGGACTGGAAGACATAGTCGAGCGCCAGGAACCTGCGGGCCTGCGGCCCCCGGCTGGCGAAGCCCGGGAAGGCGACGACCCGGCCGAGGGTCCGCGGCGCGGACCAGCGGACGCCGAACCAGGCGCGCACCGGCCGCGGCCGCGGCGGCAGCGTGCGCGCGGCGTCGACCGGCTCGTTGGCGCCGAGCATGCCGTCGTTCAGCTTCTCGGCGAAGCGGACGGTGACGCCCTCGCCGCCGGCGAACGGCTCGCCGTCGAGGGCCACGTCCGCCGCGAGATCGTCGATCACCCATGCCCGGGGCAGCTGGGCGCAGCACCGCGCGAGGTCGGCCTCGCCGACGTCGAAGAGCTTCCAGGAGTAGCCGATGGTGGCGATCGGCCTGAAGTTGTCGCGCAGCCAGGCATGGCGCCGCGCGGCGGCCGGGTCGCGTCCGATGAGGTTCGAGACGCCCACCGCGATGCGGCCGGCCACGGGCCCGCTGGGGTCGATCAGAGCGCGGCCAGGGCCGCGGGCCGCGACGACCTGCCGCACGCGCTCGTCGTCCTGGCCCCAATCGAGGTTCGAGTCGATGAGCCAGCACCAGCCGTTCGCCGGTCCCCCCGCCAGCTCGTTGAAATACGCGAGGTAGTGCGGATGGACGGAGAAGGAGGAGGCGACGAGCCAGGCGACGAACCCCCCCGCCGCCGCGGCCCGCCAAGCCGACGCCCGCCAGGCCGCCGCCGCCCGGCTCGACGCCGGCCGGTCCACCGCCCGCCGGCCCGCCGCCTGCCAGGCGGACGGCAGTGGGAGCGGCAAGTAGCCGCCTGGCGCCGCGACGCGAGCCGCGAACACGAAGAGGAAGGGCAGCGCCGGCAGGAAGTAGCGGAAGCCGATGTCCAGCCGGAAGAAGAGACTCAGGTCGAGGAGAAGGACGGCCACCGGCACGACGAGGAATGCCTCCGCGCCCGGTGCCCGCGCCCGCCCCCGGCACCAGAGCCAGAGAGCGAGCACGAGGAGCACCTGGGTGGCGAGCGGCACCTTCACCAGGAAGCCCCAGAGGAAGTACGAACGGAAGCCGCTCTGGCTGTAGCGGCCGCGGAGATAGCTCCAGCTCTCGGCCAGCGCGTCATGGGACACCATGTCGAGGCCCTGGACGTAGGCGTAGGGAAGAGGCAGCGGCAGCTCCCGCAGCAGGGGGATGCTCCCGAGCGCCTTGAAGCCCGTGCTCACGAAGGCATAGCGCCCGAGAGGGGTGAAGGTGCCCTCCCCCCGGAAGCCCAGGTTCAGCGTGACGACCGTCACGATGCCGAAGAGCAGGAAGATCGCGCCGCTCCTGGCCGCCGCCCGCGCCAGGGTCGGGGCCGGTTCCCTCGAGTCCAGTGAGTCCAGTGACTCCGGACCCGTAGGCGTCCCGCGCCGCTGCCGTACTGCTTGGAAAGCGCGGACGACCAGGATCAACGCCAGGATCGGCACCAGCAAGATCGCCGTGGCCTTGGTGAGCTGGGCAAGGCCGAACACCGCCGCGGCGATTGCCAAGCGCGGGCCGGAGGGCCGGTCGAAGTAGCGCCACAGGCAGTAGACGGCCGCGAACATGCCCAGCGCCGTCGCGATGTCCGTGGTCACCAGGTGGGCGTGGGCGAGGACGTTCGGGCAGCAGGTGTAGAGCAGCAGCGCCAGGGCACCCCCGGCCGCACCGAAGAGGGCCTGCGCCCAGCGCCACACCAGGAATCCCAGCAGGATGCCGAGCAGCAACGTCGGCAGGCGCGCCAGGAAGAGCTGCCGGCCCCAGCTCAGGGTGCGGCCGCGGCCGGCGACCGCGACCGGGATCGCGTTCAGCACCGACACCGGCATTTTGGAGTTCAGGGCTTCCGAATCGCGGAGGAAGGTCCCCGTCGAGAGAGCGCGCTCGCCGTAAGCGAGGTGCAGCGGCTCGTCCACCGTCGTGCCGTCGGCCCGCATCGCCAGCAGGCCGCGAACGGCGAAGAGCATCAGCAGCGCCCAGGGCAGGGCCCTGGCGAGCGCACGATGGCTCAGGGGATCACGCCCTCGCCGGTCGAGCGGAGCCGCCGCGGCAACCGGTGGCGACCCGGGCGGCGGTCACTCCGAAGGACTGGTGATGACGAAGAGATTCAAGACCCCGGCCGGCTGGTGCACCGCGATCCGCGCCGAGCCGGTGAAGCAGAAGACATGCGGCGAGAAGGTCAGGAAGAGGTTGATCCCCAGCGCCTCGACGCTACCGCTGACGATGTACTCGTTGCCGCGCACGACGCCGCTCAGCTCCAGATCCTTCACCGGCACCGGTCCGGTCAGCTGGATCAGCGCGCCACTCGCATGCCCGTTGCCCAGGTCCTCCAGCGTCAGGCTGGCAGTGCCCACGACCCTCAGATCGAAGTCGACGAACTTGGTCTTCCAGGTGGCCATTCGTGCCCTCCCTCCCGCGAGCCGGGATGACGTCGTCAAGCCAGGGCGGCGGCGCAGACCGCACCGTGCGCCGGCAACACCAGATCATACCCCTCCCTGGCGAGCCTCTGCTAGACTGTCGCTCATGAATGGCACGGATCTCGACACGGAAATCGCAGCCTACGAAGCAATGCGCGGAGATCTCGAAGCTCATCGGATGGGCAGATGGGTTCTCGTGCACGATCGAGAACTCGCGGGCGAATACGATTCCTTTGAATGTGCTGCGGAGGACGCTGTGAGCCGTTTCGGTCGTGGCCCCTACCTTATCCGCCAAGTCGGCGCGGCGGCCTTGACGCTCCCCGTGTCGGTGATGCACTGAGGATGCCAGAAACCCGGTGCGGTTTCGAGAGTGTCGAGGGCGGCGCCTCGGGTTCGGAACTGCTCGTTATCATTGGCCCCACACTGATCGTTGACATTGGATTTGGTCCGAACTATAGGCCCGGACCGTCAGCGAAGCCCGTGCCGGGAATGAGAGGCCTTCATTCACGATTTACGGTCACTTCACGATGGAATATGAAGGCAAGACAGGAACGGTCACCCTGTCATCGCCCTGAAAAGATCTGCCGGCCCGCGCGCTGCTCGACTGCTGCTTACGCCTCAGCCGCCGTCAGGCTCGCCAGCTCCGTCTCGACCTGCTCCCAGGTGGCCATCAGCTCCTCGACTTTGCCGCTCAGGCGCCGCTGCTCTTCTTCGAGGTTCTTCACCTGGTCGCGGGAGGTGCGGTCGAAGAAGGTGGGGTCGCAGAACATCTCGTTGATGGCGTGGACCCGGGACTCGGCCTGGTCGACGGCGGCGGTGAGCTCGTCGCGGCGCCTGGCCAGCTCGCGCTGGCGGCGCTCGCGCTGGCGATTGTCGAGCGGGGGGGCGGCGGCCTTCTTCTTCTGCTCGCGGCGCATGCGCAGGACGGCCTCGGCGTCGAGGTGGTCGTCGCCCAGGCGCTCCAGGTACTCCTCGTAGGTGCCGGGGAAGTCCTGGATGCCGCGCGGCGAGATCTCGAGGACACGGTTGGCGAGCTGGGAGACGAACCAGCGGTCGTGGGAGACGAAGACCAACGTGCCGTCGTAGGTCTTGAGCCCCTCGACCAGCGCCTCGATGGCTTCGAGGTCGAGATGGTTGGTGGGCTCGTCGAGGATCAGCACGTTCGGCCTGGTCACCGAGAGGCGGCAGAAGACCAGGCGCGCGGCCTCGCCGCCGGAGAGGCTG
>DATNKH010000201.1:0-15142 GCA_035603475.1 Thermoanaerobaculia bacterium | reverse complement strand
CGCCGAGGCAGCGGACCAGCGCCGTCAGGGGCAGCGTGCTGACGACGGGGCCGCGGACGGCGACGGCTGGGCGGCCGGCGAACCGGATGGCGCGGATCGAGCCGCCGTCGCACTCGAAGCCGGCGACCTCGTGCGCCGTGGCGACAGAACCCGCCGGCAGGCAGGCGGCGAGGCGCGTCGCGAGCGCGCCGTAGCCACGGCGCGGATAGAGGAACGAGCCGTCGAGATGTCCGCGCCGGCGCCGCGGCAGCAGCAGCTCGACGAGCAACGACCGCAGCCCGAGGCCGGCCAGGCGGCGGGTGGCCACCTCGGGAGCCAGGGCGCCGGCCGGCAGACCCCAGAGCTTCTCCGTGTAGGAGATGAGCAGCGGTTCCCCGAGACGCCTGCCATAGCGGTTGGTCGCCAGGTCCTCGAAGCTCCGCTCGGGCTTCGGCCGCCAGCGGGCCTTGACGATCTCGGCGCCGATCCGCGCCGCCTCGCCGATGCCGCGGCTGCGGATCCAGTTGAGCGGCGTCGGCGGGAAGTCGATGAAGCGGCCGCGGTCGTAGATCTGGCTGGGCGAGCTGACGCGCACCAGCTCCTCGCCCATCAGGCGCCGTACGTCCGCGGTGACGTCGCGATCGCGATCGTGGAAGCGGTGCGCCCCGGAGTCGTAGCGATGCTCGCCGCACTGGTAGGTCCGGCAGAGCCCGCCGACCTCCGGCGCACGCTCGAACAGCGCGAAGGGAAGCCCCCGTTCCGCCGCGTAGAAGGCGACGCCGAGCCCCGCGGGACCGCCGCCGAGGATGGTGAGCCGGGGCGGCGGCGCGGCAGCCCCGGGGCGCGGGCGGCATGCGCTCGGGCGGCTGGCGATCACGAGGAGGCTCGGCAGCCCTGCATCAAGAGGCGTCCCGCGGCTCGCGGGCGCACGCTGCACTCACTGGCGGCACGGTAAGGCAGGAGTATAGCCCAAGGGAGGCAGCCTGCGCCGCAAAGAGTAGTGTCCTTGGTTGTGAACCAGGACACTACCCGCAAGGGTGGTGTCCTAGCTAGGACACTACCCCCGCAACCCCCGCAAGGACCCCCTTGCGGGGTACCATCTCGTTCGACTAACCTCCAAACTAAGCAAGCGGCAGGCACAGACTTCGCCGGCGAATCGCCCGGCCACGGCCCCCGGTCCCCGACCCCAGGCCCGTGGTCGGTGCGGAGTGTCGGCGACTGCAAAGAGAGGAGACGAGGATGCCGGATAAGAGCAGCGGCTGGTCGCGCAGGAACTTCCTCGAGCTCGTGGGCAAGGCCGGCGGCGCCGCCGCCGTGTACGAGACCATGACTGCTCTCGGCCTGATCAATCTCCCCGAGGCGTGGGCGGGGCCGCCCACCCTGCCGCCCGGCAGCGGCGCCGGCAAGAGCGTGCTCATCCTGGGCGCGGGCATCGGCGGCCTCACCCTGGCCTACGAGCTCTCCAAGGCCGGCTACCACTGCGAGATCCTCGAGGCCCAGGAGCGCGCCGGCGGGCGCAGCCTCACCGCCCGCCGCGGCTCGGTGATCACCGAGGAGAGCCAGAAGGACGGGACCACGCACACCACGCACCAGGAGTGCAAGTTCGACGACGGCCTCTACCTCAACATGGGCCCCGGGCGCCTGCCCTACCACCACCGCCGCGTCCTCCACTACTGCGAGGAGCTGGGGGTGCCGCTCGAGGTCTACGTCATGTCGACCACCGCCAACCGCTTCCAGACCGAGGACGCCTTCGGCGGCAGGCCCCAGCTCAACCGGCGCATCGCCAACGACACCCAGGGCTACATCGCCGAGCTGCTGGCCAAGGCGGTGCGCAAGGGCAGCCTCGACCAGGAGCTCGGCGAGGGCGACCGCGTGAAGCTCCTCTCTCTGCTCGAGGTCTTCGGCGACCTCGGCGCCGAGAAGGGCTGCCCGCCGGAAGCCTATTGCGGCTCGACCCGCTCGGGCTGCGCGGAGCCGCTCACCGTCTTGCAGGAGTGCCTGCCGGCGCAGAAGCTCGAGCTCGGCGCGCTGCTCAAGTCCGACTTCTGGCGCCACAAGTTCTACCAACCCATCGACTTCGAATGGCAGCCCACCCTGTTCCAGCCGGTGGGCGGCATGGACAAGATCGTCGAGGGCTTCAAGCGCAAGATCGGCAACCTCATCCGCTACCGCAGCGAGGTGATCGACCTTCGCCTGCAGGAGACCGGCGTCGAGGTCACCTACCGCGACCGCGGCACCGGCGCCAGGAAGACCACGCGGGCGGACCATTGCGTCAGCAACATCCCGCTGCCGGTGCTGAAGAAGATCCCCTCCGACCTCTCCCCCGAGTACAAGGCCGCCATCGATCGCGGCAAGTTCGCGGACACGTGCAAGGTGGGCTGGCAGTCCAACCGCCGGTTCTGGGAGACCAAGGACGAGATCTACGGCGGCATCAGCTACATCCACCACAACATCACACAGATGTGGTACCCGTCGAACGACTACTTCTCCCAGAAGGGGACGCTCACCGGCGCCTACAACTACGACGACGCCGCAGGCGAGCTCGGCGGTATGACCCTCTCCGAGCGCTTGGACAAAGCCCGCCAGGGAGCCATCCGGCTGCACCGGGAGTTCCAGGACGATCACCTCGTGCCGCAGGCTCTCGGCCTCTCCATCGCCTGGCAGAACGTGCCGTTCCAGCACGGCGGGTGGGTGGACTGGGGCAGCAGCGAGGACGACGACAAGGCCTATGCCACCCTCCTCGCCCCCGATCGCCGCTTCTACGTCGTGGGCGACCAGGTCTCGACGCTCCCGGGTTGGCAAGAGGGCGCCATGATGTCCGCCGAGCACGTCCTCTCGCAGATCACCGCCCCGAAGGCGAAGCTCCTCGGCGCGGCCCCCGCCCACGCCGTGCACGCCCCGAGCTCGCGCCGGCTGGTGCAGGGGAGGGGCTGAGGGGGGCGGCGCTCAGCCGGCGGGGCGCTTCTCGGCCATCAGGGCCAGGAGGTTCTCCTCGCTGTCGTAGAAGTCGGCGAGCCAGAGCTCGTGGTCGGGCATCCGGGCCACCAGGTGCGGCCCCTGCTCGAAGCGGACGCCGCGGGCGGCCAGCGCCTGGTGCGTGGCTTCGATGTCGGCGACGCGGTAATAGAGGATCGAGGCCGGGTGATCGAGCTTCGGGTCCTCGGACCGGCTCAGCATCAGCCGCACCCCGCCGCAGTCGAAGAAGGCCAGGCCGGGAAAGGCGAACAGGAAGCGCATGCCCAGCGTGTCGCGGTAGAACGCGGTCGCCCGCTCGACGTCCTGGACGTTGATGGCGATCTGGCCGATCTGGGACAGGCCCGCGAAGTCGGTGCTCGTGGTCATCGTCGCGCCTCCTCCTTCTTCTTGGTCGCTCGCCGGCCGTCAAGGATCGCCTCGCGGCCGGCAAGGTAGAGCAGCAGCACCAGCACCGCGAACGGCAGCAGCGCCAGCAGGTCCGCCGCCGGGCCGGCGAAGAGCGGATTGCGCCGGGTCATGAAGCCGGTGACGCGATCGTTGAACCCGGTCGTCACCGCGGTCATGAAGGCGATCACGATGCCGGCGATGGCGCCGCCGGCGATGTAGCCCGAGGCCATGAGCACGCCCGGGCTGCGGTCGCCCTCGGCGACGAGCTGCTCCTCGCTCAGCTCGAGGTGGGCCAGCTTGTGGCGCAGGTGGCGGTCGACCAGCCAGCGCACGATACCGCCGACGAAGATCGGGCTGGTCGACGACAGCGGCAGGTAGACGCCGACCGCGAAGGCCAGCGAGGAGATGCCGGACATCTCCAGCACGATCGCGATCATCACTCCCAGCAGCACCAGGCCCCAGGGCAGCTGGCGATTGAGGATCCCCTTGATGATGTACGACATCAGAGTCGCTTTCGGCGCGTCGTACTTCGGCACCCGCGTGCCGTCGGGGCGCAGCGGGTGGGTGCCGTTGATCCCGGGATCGACCAGGTAGACGGCGACGCCGGCGGCGTCCACCAGGTACCGTCCCGGCGCGCCGCCGGCGTCGTCGGTCTTCTGCCAGACACGGTAGGTGGCGCCGTCCTGCAGGGCCTGCGGTCCGCGCAGCTTCTCCATCGGCAAGGATTGCAGGGATTGGAGGGACGAGCCCGCCACCCCGGCGCGCAGGCCGGCCGGGAAGTTGCGGCTGATCCGGTACGCGGGCCGGCCCGCGCCGTCGACCAGGTAGTCGCCCGATCCCAGCCCCTCGCGCTCCGCTGCCGCGCCTGCCGCCACGTGCAGCACGCGGTAGCTTCCCGCGACCGGCGGCCGCACGCTGTCGGCGTAGAGCGGCAGCCTGGCGAGCTCGGGCGCCGGAACAGCCGCGGCGGCGGCGCCGGCCGCGACCGGCTCGAAGGTGAGCCGCGGCACGTACACCGTCGAGTTGTCGTTGAGCCCGAGCAGGATCGGCCCGAGCAGCAGCGCCGACGCCAGCGAGCCGACCAGCATCGCCACCTGCTGGTGACGCGGCGTGCTGCCGATCAGGAAGCCGGTCTTCAGGTCTTGCGAGATGGTGCCGCCGTTCGAGGCCGCGATGCAGACGATCGCCCCCACCGACAGGGCGGTGACGTAGTAGCTCGGACCGGTCCAGTGCAGCTCGAGGAACACCAGGCAGGTCAGGAGAAGCGTGGCCACGGTCATGCCCGAGATCGGGTTGGACGAGGAGCCGATCTCGCCGGTCAAGCGGGACGACACGGTCACGAAGAGGAACCCGAAGACCACGATCAGCACCGCGCCGAGGAGGTTCATCCGCAGCGAGGACGCGAACATGATCATGGCGACCAGCGCGACGCAGCCGCCGGCCACGACCTTCAGCGACAGGTCCTGGTCGGTGCGCAGGCGCGCCCGGGCGGCCGCGGTGGCGCGCTGGCGCTGCAGGTCGGCCAGCCCGCCCCGGAGACCCTGCCAGATGGTCGGCAGGGACCGCACCAGGCTGATGATGCCGCCGGCGGCGACCGCGCCGGCGCCGATGTAGAGCACGTAGGCGCCGCGGACCTCGTCCGGCGCCATGTCGGCGATCGGCACGGTGCCCGGCGGCACCACGCCGGCGGCCCTGCCGAAGAACTTGATCGCCGGGATCAGCACCAGGTAGGCGAGCACGCCGCCGGCGCACATGATCGAGGAGACGCGCGGCCCGATGATGTAGCCAACTCCCAGCAGCTCGGGCGAGATCTCGGCCGCGACCGAGCCCGCCTCGAAGGGCGCCTTGAAAACCTTTTCGGGGATGTCCTTCCAGGCCTTGAAGGCGACGTTGAGCGTCTTGTAGAGCAGCCCGACGCCGAAGCCGGTGAAGATGGTGCCGGCGCCGGACTCGGGCAGCGCCTGCTCGCCGGCGCCCGCCCGGGGCTCGCGGGGCAGTAGGGCGGGCGGGGCCGCGGCCGCCGCGCGGGCGGCGATCCGGCGTTCCTCCTCGGAGGCGCCGGCCTTCAGCACCTCGGCGCAGGCGGTCCCTTCCGGGAACTTGAGGACGCCGTGCTGCGCCACGATCATCGCCCGGCGCAGCGGGATCATCATCAGGACGCCGAGCAGGCCGCCGAGCACCGACACCAGCATCACCCGCGTGATCTCGAGATCGAAGCCGAGGATCAGGATCGCCGGCATGGTGACGCCGATGCCGAAGGCGATCGACTCGCCGGCCGAGCCGGCGGTCTGCACGATGTTGTTCTCGAGGATGCTCCGCCGCCGCAGCCCCATCGCCGCCAGCATGCGGAACAGGGTGATCGAGATCACCGCCACCGGGATCGAGGCGCTGACCGTGATCCCCACCTTCAACACCAGGTAGAGAGACGAGGCGCCGAAGATGACGCCGAGGATGGTGCCGGCGACGAGCGGCAGCGGCGTCAGCTCCGGCAGCACCACCTCCGCCGGGATGAACGGCCGGAACGCCGGCGCCGCCTGCGGCTCGGCCCTCACCGTCGCCGCTTCGGGCAGCTCGCCGCCGGCGGCGCCGGGAGCCTCGCTGATCGCCATCGGCGCCTACGCTACCATGGCGGGCGGACCCCTTCGCCGAGACGATCCCGGCGCTTCCGGCGTGCTGCGGCCCTCAGTTCACCGCGTGCGGCACGGCCAGGGAGAACGGCGCGATGACGGCGTCGAAGCCGTCGCCGTTCGGAAAGACCATGCGGTAGGAGCCGTGCATCGAGCCGACCGCGGTGGGCAGCGGGCAGAAGCTCGTGTACTCGAAGCTCTCGCCGCGGGAGAGGACCGGCTGCTCGCCGACCACCCCCGGCCCCTGGACCCGCTGCACCTCGCCGTTGGCGTCGGTGATGAACCACTCGCGGCTCACCAGCTGCACGGTGTCGCTCTCGACGTTGGTGATCCGCACGCGGTAGGCGAAGAAGAAGTAGTTCTCCTGCGGCGAGCTGCGGTCGGCGTCGTAGAAGCTCGCCACCTGGACGCGGATACCGCGGGTCACCGTGTCGCTCATCGAGCGAAAGTATAGCGGTCTCGAACGCCGTCCGCGGTGGCCGCGACCGCCTCCCGGGCCGGCGGCCGGCACGGGTCCGCACGGCGCGCAAAGGCAAGCCTGGCCCGCAGGGCCCGCCAGTGGGCATTGACCGCCCCATCGCACCGCGGTTAGAATCACCGCAGGACAGCGCCTCAGCAGTAGGTACAGGCTACACGCACGCAGGCCGCCGCACTCGGTGTCCGTTTCGGGCGCCGCTGGCGGTCCTGGGCCAGGAGGGCTCCCGCGAGCTCCGGCGGTCCATCTCTTACGAAGGCAGGGCAAGCAGGATGATCATGGTGACGGCGGGAACTCTGGCGATCGGCGCGACGGCGGGAATGATGCTCGAGCAGCGCTTCGGCATCCAGGTCATGCACTGGTGCCGCCGGCAGCTCGGCCGCTGGCGCCGGCCTCCCCGCTAGGGCCCCGAGCCCCACGGCCAGGCCCGGCGGCACCGGGCACCGGTCGCTGCGCCCGCCGCGCCGGTCGCGCTCGCCGCGAAGCTAGCCGCCAGTCTTCGGGCCGCCCGCCGCTCCCGCGACGGCGGCGCGCATGAACCGCGCGATCTCGTTCTTGAACTTGCGCTGCTCGGAGCGGCGGATGTAGATCATGTGCCCCGATTCGTAGCGCGTGATCTCGATGTGGGACTTGAGCGCCGGCGGCAGCCCCATGTGCTCGACCGTGTAGACGGCGTCGAAGTAGGGGGTCGCGAGATCGAAGACGCCGCTCGTGATCAGCACCCGCAGCGCCGGGTTCTTGACCATCTCCTGGCGCAGCGGCTCCGCGACGTTGACGTACTGGTTCTCGAAGCCGTCGAAGCTCCACGGCCACACCCTCGCCAGGCGCTCGTACACCAGGTCGCTCTCGAAGCCCAGCTCGCGCCGCACGTAGTCGTTGATGGCGGCGGCATAGGGGCCGTCGAGCGACACCGCGGCGGGGTCGAACTCGGGCTCCTCGCCCACCGCGTCGAGGTCGCTGCCGGTGAAGCGCGTGTCCAGGCGGCCGACCGTCTTGCCCTCGGCGCGCAGCAGCTCCTTGGTGAAGCGGTTGATCTCGACTCGCAGGTTCGAGCGCAGCACGTAGTCGAGCGACAGCCCGGTCAAGCGCGCCAGCTTGGCGGCGACCTGCTGCTTGCGCTCGGGCGCCAGGCGGTCGCCCTGCAGCAGGGCCGGCGCGTAATCGTCGAGCGCGAAGGCCTCGGACTCCGCGAGCGTCCGCGAGAGGTCGGCCTGCAGCTCGGGGGCGAGCTTGTGGTGATACCAGGCTGCCGCCGTGTAGGTCGGCAGGATGATCGGGTAGGGCAGGTCGTTGCCGACGTGGAACTCCTGGTCCTGCCAGTTGAGCACCGTCGAGATCAGCACCACGCCGTTGAGCTGCATGCCGAAGCGCTCGTCGAGGTAGGCGGCGAGGCCGGCCGCGCGGGTGGTGCCGTAGCTCTCGCCGGCGATGAACTTGGGCGAGGCCCAGCGCCGGTTGCGGGTCACCCACAGGCGGATGAACTCCCCCACCCACTGGACGTCCTGCCGCACGCCGTGGAACTGCTTCGCGTCCTGCCCCGGCGCCGGCCGGCTGTAGCCGGTCGAGACCGGGTCGATGAACACCAGGTCGGTGACGTCGAGCAGCGAGAACTCGTTGTCGATCGTGCGCACCGGCGGCGGCAGCGCCATGCCGTCCTCGTCGCGCGCCACCTTCTTCGGACCGAAGGCTCCCATGTGGACCCACAGCGACGCCGCCCCGGGGCCGCCGTTGAAGCTGAAGGTGACCGGGCGGGCGCCGGGGTCCGCCGGCTGGCCGGGCTCCGGGTCGCGGAGGTAGGCGATGAAGAACACCGACGCCTTCGCGGTGCCATCCTCGTCCTTCAGCACGACGTTGCCGGCAGTCGCCGTGTACGCGACCTTCTTGCCGTCCAGGGTGATGGCATGCCGCGTGGTCGAGAGCTTCTCCTCGGGCGGCTTCTTCTCTGCCCCTGCCGGAGCCGCCGCCGCCGCGGGGGTGGACATCGCGGCGGAGCCCTGCGCCAGGGCCGGGCCTGGGGCGGCGGCCC
The DNA here is from genome assembly GCA_035603475.1 of Thermoanaerobaculia bacterium. Classification (GTDB taxonomy): domain Bacteria; phylum Acidobacteriota; class Thermoanaerobaculia; order Multivoradales; family UBA5704; genus JASLEW01. The sequence continues at coordinate 6,672 of DATNKH010000201.1, read as the reverse complement.
GGAGCAAGCACAGCGCCGACAGGCCGCAGAGCGTAGAGATCGGCAGGAAGGATCGCTTCGACATGGCAGTCTCCTCCGCGGGCATGGCATGGCCGCGCTACGCGCACAGCCTCGGGTGGTGGCCCAGTCTCTGCTTACGGCCCGTGGGACGCGAAGTTGCCATAGAATCCACGGCACCCGGCACCCCGGCGCCTGGCTACGATCACCACGATCGGCTACGAGCTACTACGACTGGCTTCGAGCGGCTGCGACCGGCCATGACCGGCCGCGACCGGCTACGAGGGGAGACACCGCATGCCCGACCGCGAGCGCAGCGAGCTTCTCGACGGATCCTCCATGCCTCCGGCAGGCCCGGCGGCGGCACCAGGCCTCGACCGCCGCCGCTTCCTGGGCGGCATCTCGGGCGCCGCGGCGGTCGCCGCCGCGGCCGGCGGCGGCGCCCTGGCGCTGAATGCCGTCCTGGCGCGCCCGGCAAGTGGCCAGGAAGTGGCGGCTGCCGGGGCGGCCGGTCCGGGAGCGGCTGGGGCGGGAGACGCCACGGCCGCACCGGCGACCGCGCGCCAGGCCGCCTCCTACCGCATGCGCACCAGCGTCGCGCGCACCGAGTTCCTCATCCCGCCGCAGGCCAACCTGGCCAACGGCGACGAGCAGCGCCATCCCACGTACATCGGCAACTACCACAAGGCGCTGCCTCACGACAGCGCCGGCGAGGTCGCGCCCGACGCCTACGGCCGCCTGCTCACCGCGCTCACCAGCGGCGATCCGAACGACTTCGAGGCCGTCCCGCTCGGCGGCACCGTCAAGCTGACCGATCCGCAGTCGGGCCTCGCCTTCGACCTCCAGGGAGCCGACGGCCAGGCGGTGGCGATCCCGCCGGCGCCCGCCCTGTCGAGCGCCGAGGCGGCCGGCGAGATGGTCGAGCTGTACTGGATGGCGCTGCTGCGCGACGTCAACTTCGCCGACTACCCGGCACATCCCGACGCCGCCGCCGCCTGCGCCGACCTCAACACGCTCAGCGATTTCCGCGGACCGCGCCGGCAGGGCAAGGTGACTCCCCAGACCCTCTTCCGCGACGTGCTACCGGGATGCTCCGTCGGCCCGTACCTGTCGCAGTTCCTGCTGCAGCCGGCGCCTTTCGGGGCCGAGTACGTGCAGCGCATGATCCGCACCTTCCTCCCGGGCACCGACCACCTCACCGGCTTCGGCGAGTGGCTGAACGTCCAGAACGGCGGCAGCCCGGCCGGCGGCGTGCAGTTCGATCCGCAGCGCCGCTTCCTGCGCAACGCCCGCGACCTCGCCGCCTGGGTGCACAAGGACGTCCTCTTCCAGGCCTACTTCGACGCCTGCCTCATCCTGATCACGCCGCCCGACGCGACCGAAGCCGAGAGCGGCGGCATCGGCTGCCCGCTGAACCCCGGCAACCCCTACCTGCGCTCGAAGACCCAGTCCGGCTTCGGCACCTTCGGACCGCCCGGCATCAAGGGCTGCATGTGCGAGGTGGCGACGCGCGGCCTGAAGTCCACCTGGCACAAAAAGTGGTTCGTTCACCGGCGCCTGCGGCCGGAGGCTTTCGGCGGCCTGGTGCACCTGCAGCAGACCGCGAACCGCTACCCCGGTGTGCTGCACGGCGACGTGCTCGGCTCGCCGGTGCTCGACCGCATCGCGGCCAGCTTCGGCAGCTTCCTGCACCCGGCGGCCTTCCCCGAGGGCTGCCCGACCCATCCTTCCTATTCCGCCGGGCACGCCACCGTCGCCGGCGCCTGCGTGACCGTCCTCAAGGCGCTGTTCGACGAGAGCTTCGCCATCCAGCACCCGGTCGTGCCGAGCGCCGACGGCCTGTCGCTCGAGCCCTACCAGGGCAACGCCACGCTCACCGTCGGCGGCGAGCTCGACAAGCTGGCCTCGAACATCGCCACCGGCCGCAACCTCGCCGGCGTGCATTGGCGCTCCGACGCCCTGCAGTCGCTGCTGCTCGGCGAGGCGATGGCCGTCAGCATGCTGGCCGACCAGCGCCCGACCTACAACGAGAACCGCGGCGGCTTCTTCCAGGGCTACACCTTCACCCGCTTCGACGGCACCAGGATCACGGTCTGAGACGAGCTCCCCTGGTCCTCGTTCGATGAGGCCGCGCGCGCAGGCGATCGTGCCTGCGGCCCCTGCGGCCATGGACGTGCTCGATGCCTCACGCGACGTCGCCGACGCATGAAGCCGCGAGCTTGTGGCGCCCGCTGCGGACGCCGATCTTCCGCCGGCTGCTCATCGCGGATGTCGTGTCCGACGTCGGCACGTTCATGCAGGGCGTGGGAGCGGCATGGCTCATGGTGTCGCTCGGCGCGAGCCCGCTGTACGTCGCGCTGACCCAGACCGCCTCGACCCTCCCGTTCTTCCTCTTTGCGTTGCCTGCCGGATCCATCGGCGACATCGTCGACCGCCGCCGGCTGATCCTGTACACCGAGACGTGGATGGTGTGCGTGGCGATCGCGCTGGCGGCCGCGACGCTCACCGGCGTCATCACGCCATGGCTCTTGCTCGCCCTGACCTTCGCGTTGTCTGCCGGCGACGCCGTCGAGACGCCGACCTGGCGAGCGGTGCTGCCGGAGCTCGTGCCGCGAGAGGATCTGCCCGCCGCTTCCGCGCTCAACGGCATCGAGTTCAACATCGCGCGGGCCATCGGGCCGGCGCTCGCCGGCGCGTTGATCGCCGGCGCAGGAGTGGGCGCCGCGTTCCTGGTGAACGTCGGATCGTTTCTCGGCGTGATCCTGGTGGTCGCGCGGTGGAAGAGACCGGTTCGCGTGCGCACGACGCCGGCAGAGACGCTCGGCGGCGCCACCGTCGCCGCGATCCGCTACGTATCCAACGCAGCCACGATCCGCACGGTGATCCTGCGGTCGGGCGTGGTGATCTTCTGTGCGAGCGCGCCGTTGGCGCTGCTGCCCAGCGTCGCGCACCGCGTCAGCAGCAGCGCGATCGGGTACGGGGTCCTCCTGGGATGTTTCGGCGCGGGCGCCGTCGGCGGCGCCCTCGCGATGCAGGCCGTCCGCGCCCGATGGTCGACGGAGGCGGTCGTAGCGATGGCCGTCGCCATCCTGGGCGTGACGATCGTGGTCCTCTCACGCGTACACCACCTGCCCGGCCTCATGCTCGTCATGCTGGTCAGCGGGGGAGCTTGGCTCACCTTCGTCTCGATCGCCAACGCGCTCGTGCTGAGCCTGGCGCCCGACTGGGTGCGCGCCCGGGTCTCGGCGATCTTCATGCTCGTCACCCAGGGAGGTCTCGCGGCGGGCAGCGTCTTGTGGGGAACGGTCGGTTCGCGCGCGAGCGTCGACACGGCGCTGCTGTGGGCAGGTCTCTGCACGATCGCGACGACGGCGCTCGGCTTGATCGCGAGACTGCCGGACAGCACCGCCGACGTGAGCCCGTGGAACCACTGGCGCATGCCCGCCATCGTTCGGGACGCCGCGCCGGAGCTCGAGCAGGGCCCGGTGCTCGTGACCATGGAGTACCGTGTCGAGCCGAAGGACGCGCAGCGATTCTTGGCAGCGATGCAGAAGTATGGACGCGTCAGGCGCCGCGACGGCGCATCACGCTGGGACGTCTTCCGTGACCTCGAACACGCCGACGTCTATCTCGAGACGTTCCAGGTGCCGTCCTGGGCCGAACACCTCCGCCAGCACGAGCGCTTCACCCGCGGCGACAGCGAGCTCGAGCAACTCATCGGCAGTTACGCTCGTGGTGAGCCGAGCACACGCCATCTGATTCACGCCGAACCCGAGCGTGAGGAGTGAGGCCATGGCCAGGGGGGAGGGTGGCCGGGGGCAGGGGGGCAGGGGAAGACCTCTTGCCCCGAGGCCCGCCGCACCGGGAGGCGGCAACCCCCGGCCCCGCCGGGCGTTATGGAGATCTGGGGCCGGTCATTGGGCATCGCGCCCCCTTCACCTGTGACTCTCCTGGAGGGAACCATGCGTCGACAGCCGCTGTCGCTCTGTCTCGCCCTCGCCGCCTTCGCCGCCGGCCTGCTGGCCGGCCCGCTCACCGCCGCCGCCCGCGAGGCGTCGGCGGCCAAGGAAGCGCACGCCAAGACGCACAAGTCCGGGGGCAGGAAGGCCGAGGGCATCGACCCCGCCCTGCTGGCGGGGATGAAGGCGCGCTCGATCGGACCGGCGGCGATGAGCGGCCGCGTCGTCGCCGTCGCGGCGGTGGAATCGGACCCCGAGGTGATCTACGTCGGGGGCGCGACCAGCGGCGTCTGGAAGTCGACCGACGGCGGCCTGACCTTCGAGCCGATCTTCGATGACCAGCCGGTGGCGTCGATCGGCGCCATCGCCATCTTCCGCGGCAACCCCGACGTCGTCTGGGTGGGCACCGGCGAGGGCAACCCGCGCAACAGCGCTTCGGTCGGCAACGGCGTCTACCGCTCGCTCGACGCCGGCCGCACCTGGCATCACCTGGGGCTCGACAAGACCGAGCGCATCCGCCGCATCGTCCTCCATCCCACCGACCCCGACGTCGCCTACGTCGCCGCCGAGGGCAAGGAGTGGGGCGAGAACCCCGAGCGCGGCATCTTCCGGACTACCGACGGCGGCAAGACCTGGAAGCGCATCCTCTACGCCGACGAGCGCAGCGGCGGCTCCGAGCTGGTGATGGACCCCGCCAACCCGAACAAGCTCTTCGCCACGCTGTGGGACTACCGGCGCTGGCCCTGGTTCTTCCGCTCCGGCGGGCCGGGCTCCGGGCTCTACGTCACCTACGACGGCGGCGACAGCTGGAAGCGGCTGACCGAGGACGACGGCCTGCCGAAGGGCAACCTCGGCCGCATCGGCCTCGCCATCGCGCCCTCCGAGCCGCGCATCGTCTACGCCCTGGTGGAGGCGGAAGGCAACAACGTGGTGCTGCGCTCCGAGAACGGCGGCCGCACCTGGCAGACCGCCAACACCGACCAGACGACCAGCGAGCGGCCGTTCTACTACGCCGACATCCGCGTCGATCCGCAGTGGCCGAACCGGGTCTACAGCTTGACCGCCCGCCTGCGGGTCTCCGACGACAGCGCCAAGACGTTCCACCCCCTGGGCCACTCCCGCGACATCCACGGCGACTATCACGCCATGTGGATCGATCCGCACGATGGGCGCTACCTCATCGCCGGCGAGGACGGCGGCGTCGGCATCAGCCACGACCGCGGCGACACCTGGCAGTTCGCCGCCGACCTGCCGTTCGGCCAGTACTACCACGTCGCGGTGGACATGGACGTGCCCTACAACGTCTATGGCGGCCTGCAGGACAACGGCTCATGGCGCGGCCCCAGCGCGGTGTGGGAGAACGGCGCCATCCGCAACGTCTACTGGCAGACGGTCGGCGGCGGCGACGGCTTCGTGACCCTCCCCGACCCGCGGGACTCGCAGGCCGGCTACTCCGAGTCGCAGGGCGGCGAGATCGGGCGCTTCGACCTCCGCACCCACGGGCGCAAGCGCATCAAGCCGGCCGAGCTGAGCGCCGACCCGGCCAAGCGCCTCCGCTTCAACTGGAACGCCGCCATCGCCCAGGACCCCTTCGACCCCGCGACCATCTATCTCGGCAGCCAGTACCTGATGAAGTCCGCCGACCGCGGCGAGTCCTGGACGCCGATCAGCCCCGACCTCACCACCAACAACCCGGACTGGCAGCACCAGGACCAGACTGGCGGCCTCACCCTCGACGCCTCCGGCGCCGAGAACTACTGCGCGATCATCGCCGTCGCGCCCAGCACGGTCGAGCGCGGCGTCATCTGGGTGGGCACCGACGACGGCCGCGTGCAGGTGACGCGCGACGGCGGGAAGTCCTGGACCAGCGTCGAGGCCAACGTGCCCGGCGTCCCCGAGCACACCTGGGTGCCGCAGATCCGCGCCTCCACGTACAGCGGCGGCTCGGCTTTCGTGGTCTTCGACGATCACCGGCGCTCCAACTGGACGCCCTACGTCTATCGCACCGACGACTACGGCAAGACCTGGAAGAGCCTCGCCGCCGGCAACCTCTGGGGCTACGCGCTGTCCATCGAGCAGGACCCGGTGGACCGCGACCTGCTCTTCCTCGGCACCGAGTTCGGGCTCTACGTCTCGTTCGACGGCGGCGGCCGGTGGCAGCCCTGGAAGCACGGCCTGCCGACGGTGTCGGTGATGGACATGATCATCCACCCGCGCGACTTCGACCTGGTGCTGGGCACCCACGGGCGGTCGCTCTACATCGTCGACGACATCACGCCGCTGCGGCAGATGACCGCCGCCACCTTGGAGGAGCCGCTCCATCTCTACCAGGGGATGCCGGCGCTCGAGCACCGCACCTCCCAGGGTCCGGGACCGTACGGTGGCGGCAGCGGTGAGTTCCGTGGCGAGAACCGGCCCTATGGCGCGCTCATCACCTACTCGCTGAACCTCCCCGGCCTGACGCTGCCCGACGAGAAGGCCGAGCGCGAACGCCAGGAGCACGAGCGCGCCGAGCACGCCCGGAAGGCGGCCGGCGGCGCGCCGGCGACGACGCCAGCCGGCGTTCCGGCCACCGCCGCGGCGGCCGGCTCGCGGCCTGTCCCGGACGAGTCGGCGCCGCCGGCCAAGGCGGCAGCGGCGGCAGGAGCGGCGGGTGGGCACGAGGCCGCGCGCGAGCCCGAGGAACCGGAGGCGGCGGCAGGGGCGGCAGGGGCGG
>DATNKH010000200.1:0-3681 GCA_035603475.1 Thermoanaerobaculia bacterium | reverse complement strand
GGTGGTATCGGCGGCAGGGGCGGCAGGGGCGGCGGTGGCATCGGTGGGGGCGCCGGCGGCGACGGCGGCGGCATCCGCCAAGCGGCCGCGGCCGGCTGGCGCGAGCGAGGGGGCCTGACCATGGCGGACTACAGCTGGCCCGAGGCGGCGAGCCGCCGGCTGATCGGCAAGCGCATCGCGCGGCTCGACGGTCCCGCGAAGGTCACCGGCGCCGCCAAGTACACCTACGACGTCCACCGTCCCGGCATGCTGTACGCCAAGGTGCTGCGCTGCCCCCACGCCCATGCCAAGGTGGTCGAGCTGGACCTGTCCCAGGTCGAGAGGATGCCTGGCGTCAAGGCGGTGGTGGTCATCCAGGGCGAGGGCTCGGAGATCCAGTGGGCGCTCGACGAGGTGGCGGCGGTCGCCGCCGCCAGCGAGGAGCAGGCGGCCGACGCGGTGCGGGCGGCGGCGGCCGCCGTGCGCTACGAGGTGCTGCCGCACTTCGTCGACGACTACCAGCTCGACCAGGCGCCGTCCACCAAGCCCGGCGAAGAGCAATCCGTGGGCGACGCGGCCGGCGAGCTGGCCCGCTCGGCGGTCCGCCTGCGGCGCCGCTACGGCCTGCCGCGGGTCGCCCACAACTGCCTCGAGGCCCACGGCCACATCTGCGAATGGCAGGACGGCGATCACCTCGCCACCTGGTCCTCGTCGCAGGCAGTGTCGGCTGCCGCCACGCAGTTCGGCGACGGACTGGGCATTCCGGCGAGCAATGTCGAGGTCCACACCGAGTACATGGGCGGCGGCTTCGGCAGTAAGTTCAACATCGACAGCTGGGGACTGGTCTGCGCCAAGCTGGCCAAGCAGGCCGGCGCGCCCGTGCGCCTGATGCTCGACCGCGACGCCGAGCTGACGGTGGCGGGCGACCGCCCTTCGGCCTGGGCCGACGTCGAGCTCGGAGCGCTGGCAGACGGCACGCTCAATGCCTGGATCTCGAGCTCCTGGGGCTCGGGCGGCCTGGTCAGCGCCGGCAGCCCGCCGATCCCCTACATCTTCGAGGTCCCCAACATGCGGCACCGCCACACCGCGGTGCCCACTCACACCGCCGCGTCGCGCGCCTGGCGGGCGCCGAACCATCCACAGGCCTGCCTGATCACCATGTCGGCGCTCGACGACCTGGCCGATCGGCTGGGCATGGACCCGTTGCAGTTCTTCAACAAGAACCTGCAGCTGACGGGCCCGCGGCAGCGCTTCTTCGCCGAGGAGCTGGCGGTCGCCGACCGCCTGATGGACTGGAGCCGCCGCTGGCGCAAGCGCGGCAGCGCCCAGGGGTCCCGGGGACCGCAGCGCACCGGGCTGGGACTCTCGATGCACGTCTGGGGCGGGCGCGGCCATGCCAGCAACTGCGACGTGACGGTCTATCCGGACGGCGCGGTGGAGGCGCGGCTCTCCACCCAGGACATCGGCACCGGCACCCGCACCGTGGTGGCGATCGTGCTCGCCGAGACCTTCGGCCTGCCGCTCGCAGCGGTCCAGGTGCGGATCGGCGACAGCCAGTACCCCACCTCCGGCGCCTCGGGCGGCAGCACCACCGTCGGCGGAGTGAGCTCGGCGACCCGGCGCGCCGCGGTCGATGCCCTCGCCATGGTGTTCGCCAAGGTGGCGCCGCAGCTCGGCGTCGCGGCGGATCGGCTGGAGGTCGTGGACGGCCAGGTGCGGGTCAAGGGGGAGCCGTCGCGGGCCCTGCCCTGGAAGCGGGCAGCCGGTGCGCTCGGAGTCTCGCCGGTCACCGCCCGCGGCACCAATCCCGGCCCCGGCGACCTGATCAACAGCGGCTCGGCGGGCGTGCAGATGGCCGAGGTGTCGGTCGACCTCGAGACCGGCATCGTCAGGGTGGACAAGATGGTGGCGGTCCAGGAGTGCGGCCTGATCATCGATCTCCAGACCGCCGAGAGCCAGGTCTACGGCGGCATGATCATGGGCATCTCCTACGCGCTCTCGGAGGAGAAGGTGCTCGACCCCATCACCGGCCGCATGCTCAACGTCGACTTCGACAGCTACAAGCTGCCGGGCATCGGCGACGTCGGCGAGCTGGTGGTGGAGATGATGACCGGGCCCGAGTACGACCGCCGCGGCGTGGTCGGCCTCGGCGAGCCGCCGGTGGTGTCGCCGGGAGCGGCCATCGCCAACGCGGTGGCCAATGCCACCGGCGTGCGCGTGCCCTTCCTGCCGCTGACGCCGCAGCGGGTGCTCGACGCGCTCGCCGGCGCGCCCGAGAGCGCGGCGAGCGCGCCGAGCGCGGCGAGCGCGGTGAGGAGGACCTGATGCAAGCCTTCGAGTATGCCCGGCCGGCCACCGTCGAGCAGGCGGTGCGCCTGCTCGCGGCCGAGGGCAGCGTCGCCCTGGCCGGCGGCTCGGACCTGCTGGCGCTGATGAAGGACGGTGTCGAGGCGCCGCGCCGCGTCGTCGCGCTCGGCGGCATTGCCGCCCTGCGCGGCCTGCGCCTCGACGGCTCGGGCCTGCGCATCGGCGCGCTGGTGACGCTCGACGAGCTGGCCACCCACCCGGAGGTGCGCCGGCAGCTGCCGGTGGTGGCGGAGGCCGCCGGCCACGTCGCCGGGCCGCAGATCCGCAACTTCGGCACCGTCGCCGGCAACCTCTGCCAGCGCCCGCGCTGCTGGTACTTCCGCACCGGTCACGGCCTGCTGCCGGAGCACGGCGGCAAGTCGATGGTGGTCGAGGGGGACAACCGCTACCACGCCATCCTCGGCAACGACGGCCCCGCCTACTTCGTGCATCCGTCGACCCTGGCGCCGCTGCTGATCGCGCTCGGCGCGCAGCTGCGCCTGGCCGGGCCGCGCGGCGAGCGCCGGCTCGACCTGGCGAGCTTCTACCGCTCGCCGCGGGCCGCCGGGGAGCGCGAGCACGCGCTGGCGCCTGGCGAATTGGTCACCGAGGTGATCGTCCCGGCCCTCGCCGGCCGCCTGGCCTGGAGCTACGAAGTGCGGCAGCGCCAGACCCTCGACTGGTCGCTGGCCACCGCCGCGGTGGCGCTCGGCATGCAGGGCGGCAGGGTGGCGTCGGCGCGGATCGTGCTCGGCCAGGTGGCGCCGGTGCCATGGCGGGCGCAGGCGGCCGAGCAGCTGCTGCGCGGCAAGGCCATCGACGCCGCGCTGGCCGGCCAGGCCGGCGACGCGGCGGTGCGCGGCGCCCGTGCGCTGTCACGCAACCGGTACAAGATCCAGCTGGCGCGGGTCGCGGTCAAGCGCGCGCTGCTGGCGGCCACCGGCCAGAAGGAGGCCTGAGCCATGCCCGACGAGCCAGGAGCGCGACAGCCGGCGGCCGCGGCGGCCGCGGCGGCGGGCGATCTCTGCCGCGGCCTGCGGTGGAAGGGAATGTTCATCGACAGCCCGCCCGATCCGACGATCCCGAACCCGCATGACGGCTTCTGCTGGTGCCGTCACACCCTGACCTGCCTCGGCCCGGATGGGCAGGTCGTCGAGACGGCGGCCTGCCGCCCGGGCCGGAGCTGCCACGAGGCCCCGTGAGCGGCGTGGCCCCTGTGCACGCAAGGACGTCGCGGCGAGGCCGCCGCGGGAGAAGGTGAATCGACCATGAGCAAGCGAACGATGCGAACGATCTCGTTGCCGGCGGGGGCGCTGGCGCTGCTGGCGCTGCTGGCGCTGCTGGCGCTGCTGGCGC
>DATNKH010000199.1:0-5149 GCA_035603475.1 Thermoanaerobaculia bacterium | reverse complement strand
GCAGTCCTACGCCACCGCCCTCTAGGCTTGGACCCTCGCCCAAACGGCGCGAGGGAGACAAGGGCAATCTAGCCAGGCATCACAGTCCTCCGACCCGCGGGCAGATTATCAGCCGCTGCCGGCGACCTCGCGAATCACGTCCCGCAGGGCGCTGGGATGGATGGGCTTGGTCAGGTGCCGGGAGAAGCCGGCTTGCAGGCTCTTGCTGCGGTCCTCCTCCATGCCGTACCCGGACAGCGCGATGCCCTTCAGGCCATAGCGCCGCGACAGCTCGCGCATCAGCTCCTGGCCGTTGCCGTCGGGCAGGCCGAGGTCGCTGATCACCAGGTCGAGCGCCGGGCGGCCGTCGCCGTTGGCGAGATCCGCGACCGCCGCCAGCGCCGCGGCGACGCCGCCGGCGACGGTGACCTGGTGGCCGAAGCCGCCGAGCAGGTCGGCCATCACCGCCGCGGTGTCGGGATGGTCCTCGACCAGCAGGATGCGCAGGCCACGGGCCGCCGCCTGCGCGTCGTCGTCCGGCGTCCCGGCCCCCGGCGATCCGGCCACCGCGGCGGCCGGGTTCGCGGACACCGTCGCGGTGGCCGCCGGCAGCGCCCCGTCCCCGGTCGCGGCCCCTGCGGCGCCTGCCGCAGGGGCGGCCGGCTCCGGCACGCCGGTCATCAGTGGCAGGACCACGGTGAAGGTGGCGCCATGGCCGCGCCCGGCGCTCTCGGCGCGGATGGTGCCGCCGTGCAGCTCGAGGATGGCACGGCTGATGGCGAGGCCGAGCCCGAGGCCGCCGGCGTGAGCGGCGGCGGAGGGCTCGCCGTGGTCGAACGAGACGAAAGCGTCGAAGATGTGCGGCAGCTCGGCCGGCTCGATGCCGGCGCCGCTGTCGGCCACGCTGATCGTCAGCAGCCCGTCCTTGTCGTGCGTACGCACCTCGACCCGGCCGCCGTCGGGGGTGAACTTGACGGCGTTGTTGAGCAGGTTCCAGAAGACCTGCGAGAGCCGGGGTGCGTCGGCGCACACCTGGTGGCTGGCGGCGGCGAAGTCGCTCGAGACCTGCACCCGTCCCGAATCGATGTCCTGCTGACAGCAGCTGTGCAGGGCGTCGCGCAGCAGCTCGCGGACGTCGGTCGGCCGCGGGCGCAGCTCGATCTTGTCGCGCGAGATCCGGGTCAGGTCGAGGAGGTCGTCGATGAGTCGCGCCTCGAGCTCGACGTTGCGGCGGATCATCGCCAGGTGCTTGCGCACGTAGCCGGGCAGCTGCGCCTCCGCTTCCAGGAGGGACGCGATGGCGAGCACCGGCGTGAGCGGGGTGCGCAGCTCGTGGGAGAGAGTGGCGAGGAAGTGGTCTTTGGCCTCGCTGGCGGCCTCGGCCCGCTCCATGGCCTGCTGCAGCTCCTCCCGCGCGCGGCGCTTGGCGGTGACCTCCTCGCAGACCGCGCCGACGCCGATGATCTCGCCGCGCAGCGACAACCCGTAGGCGTAGAGCGACCAGTGGCGCAGCTCGCCGGGGGACGCCGGCGTCTCGCCGGTGATCTCGCGCGAGACCGACTCGCCGGTCAGCAGGACGCCGCGCAGGGCCGGCACCAGCTCGGAACCGAGCTGCGGCAGCACCTCGCTGACGGTCTTGCCGAGGTGGTCCGCGATGGTGACGCCGTCGATGCGGGCCAACGCATCGTTGACCCGGATGTAGCGCAGCTCGCGGTCGAACAGCGCCACTCCGATCGGCGCCTGGTCGAGCACGGTGTTGAGCAGGCCGTTGGCCTCCTCGAGCTCGCTGTCGGTCTCGCGGGAGCGCTCGGAGCGGTAGGTGAGCATGGCGGCGACGCCGATCATCACCAGGGACCCCGCGAAGATCTCCGGGGTCAGGTCGCCGGTCAGCCCGGTGACGGTGATGGCGCTGGCCAGGGCGACGGCGAAGCCCATCCAGAAGCCGGCGAACCACGCGGCGGCCGCCGCCGCCCCGAAGAACAGGACGAGCGGCGAGCGGTGGAAGGCCGACGACCAGAAGATCCGGGTCAGCCCCGCGGCCAGCAGGTAGCAGGCGGCGGCGACGGCAGGACCTTCGAAGCGATGCCAGCGCACCCTCGGAATCAGCCTCCCGCTGCGGCGGCCTGCCGCCTTGTCGTCGCTCGCTCTCACGTTGCCCGCGCCCTGATCGGTTCCGTCAGCCGGCCGCCGCTCCGGACGGCGCCGGCTGCGCCGGAGGCGCCGGAGACGGCGGAGCCGGGGCTGACCTGGACTGCCTGGTCAAGCCTCGCCGCCCGCGCCTGAAGGCAATGCTGTCCGCACATAAGCGCGAAACCGGCAAGACGGAAGAGAGAACGCGTGCAAATCGCGCGCCCGCGGGGCTTCGAGTCGGCGACGGGCGTGGGTGTCGCGGAAGGGGATACAGTTGCGGGATGTCTGCGCCGGCCTTGCGTCTCTTCCTGGTCCGCCACGGTGAATCCCCCTCCAACCGGGAGCTGCGTTACCTCGGCCGCCGCGACGAGCCGCTCACCGAGGCCGGGGTGCGGCAGGCCGAGTGCCTGGCGGCGGCGCTCTCGCCCCTGCCGCTGGCCGCGGTCTATGCCAGCCCGTTGCAGCGCGCGGCCGAGACCGGCCGGCGGATCGCGGCAGGGCTGGGCGTGCCGCTGGTGGCCGAGCCGCGCCTGATCGAGCAGCGCTTCGGCGACTGGGAGGGGTGGACCCGCGGCGAGATCCTGGACCGTGGCGGGGCGGAACGGGAGAAGCTGCTGTGCTGGGAGCGCGACCCGGACGCGGCGCCGCCGGGCGGTGAGTCGCTGGCAAGCGTCGCCGAGCGGCTCGACTCGCTGCTGACCGACCTGGGCGCGGCCCACCCCGGGGCCTGGGTCACCCTGGTGAGCCACGTCGGACCGATCAAGGCGCTGCTCTGCGCCGCGCTGGCGGTGCCGCTGACCGCGGCGCGCCGTCTCTTCCTCGACCCCGGGACCCTGTCGGTGATCGACTGGGGCGAGTCGCCGGTGATCCGCCTGTTCAACGCCCACGGCCACCTCGGCTGGCGCGAAGCCCGCTGGATGCGCCAGTAGGCGGGCGGATCGTCGCAGGCCAGGACCTCACTCGTCCACTACGGCACCGACTGGAAGAATTCCCAAATCTCGTTGGCGGCGTGGATGTCCCGGTTGGAATTGCCCAGCAGGCGCCAGCCGTGCATGGCGGGATGCGGGACGCTGTGGCCGCCGCCTCGAATGGCGTAGAGCGCGACACTGCGCTTGCCGGGTGCGGACCATGACAAACGTTCTACGGTGCTCCCGTCGCCGGGATCGCGGTCCGGGAACTTCGTCACCTGGGGCGCGCCCTCGAGGCCCGCAAGCTTGCGGAAGTAGTCGATGCTCGCTTGCGCGGACAGCACCGGCCCGCGGTTTCCCTGAACAGGCCAGAGGACCACATCGCCGCCCTGCCACGGGTTGATGGGGTCGTCCGTGCCGTTCATGAGCAGCACGGACACGGGCTGGTTCTTCGGCGTGACGGCCATGTTCTCCGGCGCGGGCACGCTGGCGACGACGGCGGCGTACGCGCGCGCGAAGTCCGGCGTCTGGAATGCGAGGCACAACGTCATCGACCCGCCATTCGAAATGCCGGTGACGTAGACGCGGGCGCGGTCGGCGTGGTGATCCTCTACGAGGCGGTCCACCAGGGCGTGCAGGAATCCCACGTCATCGATGTTCTCGCGCTTGGCCGAATAGGGCGCCATCACTCTGCAATCGTTCCAGTGGCCTTCATAACCCTGCGGATAAACGGCAATGAAGCCATGCTGATCCGCAAGTAAATCGAAGTCATACCCATATGCCACGCGCGCGCGTTCCCCCGTGCCCATCGACGAGTGCAGCGCGATGACCAGCGCGGGGTGTGTCGCCGGCTTCGCGGGCAAGTACGCGATCCAGGTCCGCATTCGCCCACCATGCTCCAACGCGCCGTGCTCGATCTTGCCAGCCAGCTCCGGCATTGGCGGATAGGAATGCCGCGATGCCCAAAACGCGAGACCTGCAAATGCGGCCGCGGCAAGCGCAATCGACAAGGACGCAATCTTCAGGAATCCGCGCATGCTTCCTCCCGCGCATCGTGAGGCGCCTTCAGGGCGCCAGCGGCAGCGTGAGCTCGAAGGCGGCGCCGCCGTCCGCGGGATCGACGGCGCGCAGGTCGCCGCCGAAGTCGCGGGCGAGGCGTTGGGAGAGGGCGAGCCCGAGGCCCACCCCGGGCGCCTCGCCGGAGGCCTGCTCGGCGGAGCGGTGGAACGGATGGAAGAGCCGCCGCCGGCCGCCGCGCGCGAGGCCGGGGCCGTGGTCGCGCAGCGAGATCACCGCCCGGCGCTCGCGCAGCTGGACCGTCAGGTGGAGCCGGGGGTCTGCCGGGTTCCGTCCGTACTTGCAGGCGTTGTCCGCCAGGTTCTGCAAGATGCGCGCGACCGCGACGCGGTCCACGCGGACCCGCGCCGTGGCGGCCCCGGGCGGCACCTCGGCCGCGAGCCTCGCGCCTTCGCGTTCGACCCGCGGCGTCAGGAGGGCGACAGCCTCGCCCACCAGCGGCGCCAGCTCGACGGTCTCCAGCTTCGACCGGCCCCTCCCGCGCTCCAGCCGGGCGAACGCGAGGACGTTCTCGACCAGGTGTCCGAGGCGCCCGGCCTCTTCGCGCAGGGTGCCGAGGTAGGCGGCCCGCTCGCCGTCGGGGACCATGTCGCCGGCGAGCATCTCGGTGTAGAGGCGGAAGGTGGTGAGCGGCGTCCGCAGCTCGTGCGTGACCGCCGACACGAAGTCCGCGCGGCGCCGGGCAAGGCGCTGCGCCGCCGCGAGCTGCAGGCCGGCCGCGGCGAGCGACAGCAGCACGGCGGCGAAGGCCACAGCGAGTCCCAGGCGCACCGGCGACCCGGCAGCCGCGGGCGCGGCCGGCAGCGGACCGGCATCGAGCCGCAGCGGCAGCAGGGCGAGGCGCCGGCCGGGATCGGCGGTCTCTCCAGGACGCAGCGGGAAGAGCGCGGCCCGCGGCAGCAGGTCGCCGACCTGCGCCGTCAGCCACGCGCGCGTCCCGAGGCCGTCGAGCCGCGCCCCTTGCAAGAGCTCCTCGCCGCCGCGCGCCACGCGGCGAGCGAGGACCAGGTCGTCCCCGATCCAGACCGCGGCGACGGTGCCGAGGGCCCGCCCGG
>DATNKH010000198.1:0-2152 GCA_035603475.1 Thermoanaerobaculia bacterium | reverse complement strand
GTCCGGGCGAGGGCTTTCGGCGAGCGGGCGCAAACACCGCCTGCACGGCATCCTGGTGATCGCCGAGGTGGCGCTCGCCGTCATGCTGGTGATCTCGGCCGGGCTGCTGCTGCGCAGCTTCCGCGGCCTGGTGCGCCTCGATCCCGGGTTCGACCCGATGAACCTGCTGTCGGCGCGGGTCGACCTGCCGCCCCAGCGCTACGGCGACAATCCGCGCACCTCGCTCTTCTACGGCCAGGTGCTGGAACGCCTGCGGGCGCTGCCCGGCGTCTCCGCGGCCGCCGCCGCCAGCCTGCCGCCGCTGGCCGGCGAGGCCGGCGACACCACCTTCGACATCGACGGCGGCCGTCACGCCGGCGGCCTGGCCGCAGCGCAATCCAACACGCCCGACCCGCATCTCTACCACTGGCTGGTGACCCCGGGATACTTCCAGGCGGCCGGCATCGCGCTGCTGCGCGGCCGTGCCATCCGCGCCGCCGACGGCGCCGGCGCGCAGCCGGTCGGGGTGATCAACGAGACCATGGCCCGCCAGTACTGGCGCGACGGCGACCCGGTCGGCAAGCGCATTCGCCTCTACTGGAACGAGAGCGACAAGGGCCCCTGGCTGGAGATCGTCGGCGTGGTCCGCGACGTGGCGTTCCGCCGGCTCGGCGAGGCGCCCCAGCCCGAGCTCTACCTGCCGGAGGCCCAAGGACGAGCCGTGGCGGACTTCCCATCCCAGCAGATGACCCTGGTGGTGCGCAGCGCCGCCGACCCCCGGGCCCTGGCCGCCGCGGTGCGCCGCGAGGTCCGCGCCGTGGATCCCACGGTGCCGGTGTCGAAGGTCCAGACGCTCGACGAGCTGCTCGCCCGCAGCGTCTCCCGGTCGCGCTTCAACCTCATCCTGCTGGCGCTCTTCGCCGCGGTTGCCCTGGCGTTGGCGGCGGTCGGGATCTACGGCATCCTGGCCAACGCGGTGCGCCAGCGCAGCCGCGAGATCGGCATCCGCAAGGCGCTCGGCGCCCGCCAGGGCGACGTCTTCCGGCTGCTGGTGGGCCAGGGCATGCGCCTCACCGGGATCGGCCTGGCGCTCGGCCTCGGCGGCGCCGCCGCCCTGAGCCGTTTCCAGCAGAGCCTGCTGTTCGGAGTCGCCCCCACCGACCCGCTGACCTACGCCGCCGTCTCGCTCCTGCTCTGCGCGGTCGCGCTGGTCGCCTGCAGCCTCCCCGCCCGCCGGGCGATGACGGTCGATCCGATGGTGACCCTGCGCGCCGAGTGACCGCAGCGCCGCGCATCCCTACGAGTAGGATGGAGTCCATGAGGACGGAGTAGGTCACGCTCGTCCTGGACAAGCAGCTGCTTGCCGAAGCGCGAAAGGTTGCCGGCGGTCGAGCGCTCTCGCGTTATCTCATTCGCGCTCTGCGCAACCAGCTGCAGCACGATCGCCTGGCCGGATTGCTCGCCGCACTCGCGCTGGACCACGGACCGATCGATCCACAGGTGATGGCCGAGGTCCGCGGCGAATGGCCGGCTCCTGTAGAGCGCTCGTCCGGCCGCAAGAGCTGACCTGCCGCTGCGACCGAATCTTGGGACGATCGACGAGATTCTTGGGACGATTGTCGCATCGCCGGAACCTGCCGGCGTGAAGGCCGTATCCTGGGCTGCTGGAGGCCGCCGCGCTGGCGCGGCCCCGTCCTCGCGGCACGGGAGAGATGATTCATGTCACGGCGAAGGTGGTTCATCATCCTCAGGAGCATCGGCGCGGCGTTGGCAGGATACGTCGCGATCATCCTTGCCACGACGGCTGGCTTCACGCCCCTTGGAGGGTTGATCCATCTCTCCGCCCCACCCCGAGTGCAGGTCCTGGCGACGGTCGTCGCACTCGCGGCGGGACTTCTCGGCGGCATGGTCGCGGCGTGGTTGGGCGGCCGCTCGCCGGTCTGGCACGCTCTCGGAACCGCGACTTTCGTGGCCGCCGAGAGCACACTGGTGATCGGTTTCAGGCCCAGCGTCGATCCGCTCTGGTTCGACCTCGCGGGAGCCGCAACGCTGATCGCGGCCACGGTTGCCGGCGGATATCTTTGGGGGCGTCTTGCTCAGCGCCGCGCCAGGCGGCAGCTCAACGGCGGCGGACCTCGCCCGGAGACACGCCGAAACGCCGCCTGAAGCAGCG
>DATNKH010000197.1:0-5049 GCA_035603475.1 Thermoanaerobaculia bacterium | reverse complement strand
CAGGCGGGACAGCGCAGGGTCGTCGCCGCGGCCGCCGCCTGGTCGACCAGGATCGGGCTGCCGCAATGGTCGCAGAAGCGCGCTCCGCCGCTCACCCGCGCCATGCAGACCGGGCAGATGGTGTCGATGTCGCGCTCGCGGACGGTGAAGCTCGCGCCGCAGTAGCGGCACTCCGGCTCGTCTCCCTCCCGCGGCGCGCCGCAGGCCGAGCACCGCACCACCGCCGAGTCGTGGGCCGCCAGCGGCGGCACCGCCACCATCTCGCCGCACGGGCAGGGCACCAGCTCCCCGGCGGCGCGGTCGCCGGCGTCGAGCTGGCGCCGGCAGCGGCCGCAGACGATCAGGTGGCGCAAGGACATGGCTTCGCCGGCAGCTGGTGTCCCGCTCGGGCCACTAGGGCCGGCGCCTCAATCGGCGCTCTCCAGGTCCGTGATCGACCGCAGCACCTCCTCGCCCGCGGGTAGGCCGAAGCGGCCGCCGGCGAACATGGCCGAGAACGCCGCCACCACGCGCGGGCAGAACTGCTTCCCGGCGGCGCTCTCGATCTCGGCCGCCGCCCGCTCGCCCGACAGCCCCTGGCGGTACGGCCGGCTGGTGGTCATGGCGTCGAAGGTGTCGGCAACGGCGATGATGCGGGGCGCCAGCGGGATCTGGTCGCCCTCGAGGCCGTCGGGATAGCCGCCGCCGTCGACGCGCTCGTGGTGGCTGCGCACCCCGGGCAGCACGTGCGGGCTGGAGAGATGGGCGACGATCGAAGCGCCGTCCGTGGTGTGGCGGCGCATCACCTCGGCCTCGTCCGCGTCGAGCGGCGCCGGCTTGCCGAGAATGCGGTCCGGCACGCCGATCTTGCCGATGTCATGGAGCGTCGCCGCCAGCCACAGGTCCTTGAGGTCGCCGTGGCCGAGCCCCAGCTCGGCGCCCAGCAGCAGGGAGTAGCAGACCACCCGGCGGACGTGGCCGCCGGTATAGGGGTCCTTCTTCTCGAGCGTCTCGGCGAGCGCCGTCACCATGTTCATGTACTGCCGGCGCTGGGCCGCGTAGAGCCTGGCGTTCTGCAGCGGATGCGCCAGGATGCCGGCGAACAGCCGCATGCGCCGCAGGTCGTCGTCGGTGAAGCGCTCGCGGTCCACCGGGTTGAGCAGCTGCAGCACGCCGACGACCCGGCCGTTGGCGAGCAGCGGCACCGCCAGGATGGCCCGCGTCTGGAACACCCCCTGCGGGTCGCCGTGCCAGCGCGGGTCCGCGGCGACGTCGTTGACCACCTCCGGCCGCGCGGACTGCGCCACGCTGCCGACGATGCCCTGGCCGAGCGGCACCCGCAGGCCGCGGATCTCGCCAGCCGCCCGCCCGCGCACGACGCGGAAGAACAGCTCGCCGCGCTCGTCGTCCACCTCCCAGATCGAGCTGGTCTCGGCCTGGCAGACCCGTTCGGCGGTCGACAGGGCGACCTCGAGCACCGTCGCCAGGTCCAGGGACGAGGCGAGCTGCGCGCCGATCTCGAGCAGCGTCTCGTATTCGGCCAGCCGGCCGCCATCTGCCCCATCTGCCCCATCTGCCGGCAACTCCGGGGACCGCGGGGTCTCCGCGGTCTCCGCTGTCTTCTCGGCGATCCTGGCCTCTGCCAAAGAATCTCCTCCTACGCGCTCATCGCCTCGAGCTCCCGGTGCAGCTCCTCGACCGTCTGGAAGCGCTCGGCCGGGTCCTTGCGCAGGCAGCGCAGGATCGCCGCCTCGAGGCGCGGCGGTATCTCCGCCCAGCGGCTGCTCGGCGCCGGCGGCTCTTCCTGCAGGTGCTTGACCAGCACCTCCATCGCGGTGCCGGCCCGGAACGGCACGTCGCCGGTGAAGATCTCGTACAGCACCACCCCCGCCGAGTAGATGTCGGCGCGGGTGTCGATATCGCCGCTCTGCACCTGCTCCGGCGCCAGGTATTGCGGCGTGCCGATGACGAAGCCGGCCTGGGTCTGGCCGGGAGTCAGCCGCGAGACCGGGCGGGCGATCCCGAAGTCCATCAGCTTGGCGTTGCCGGTCGGCTCGAGGATGAGGTTCTCGGGCTTGATGTCGCGGTGGATCACCCCCACCGCGTGCGCCGCGCCGAGCCCGGAGCACAGCTGCTTGCCCAGCCGCAGCCCGGCCGAGTAAGGCAACCGGTGGGCCTGGTCGAGCATGTAGCGCAGGGTGACGCCGCGGACGTACTCCATGGAGATGAAGGCGACCTTGTCGAGCTCGCCGAAATCGAAAGTGCGCAGCACGTTGGGGTGGGTGATCTTGCGCGCCAGCTTGATCTCGCTCTTCATCCGCTCGAGCTGCGCCCGGTCGCCCCACAGGTCGCGCCGCAGCACCTTGAGCGCCACCAGGTCGTCGAGCTCGCGGTCGCGGGCCTTGTAGACCACTCCCATGCCGCCGGTGCCGAGCACCGAGAGCACCTGGAAGCGCCGCCCCATCAGCGTTCCGGGTGCGACGCCGGAGAGGGTGAGCAGCGCCGCCTCCTCGCCGGCATCAGCCTCCGCCTCGCCGGCGGGAGTCACCGTCTGGCTGCTGGCCAGGCGCGCGGCGAGGTCGGCGGTGAGCACGTAGATCGGCTGCGGGCTGATCAGGCCCCGGCGCGGCGCCAGCTCGTAGCCGGCACGCACGAAGTATTCCCGGAGTTGCTGATAGACATCGCGCCCCAGCACCAGGTCCCCGGGGGTCGCCTCGCGCAGCAGGCTCTCGAGCTGCTGCACCGGCTGCCCCACCATGCCGCGCTCCGACTGATCGCCCCAGGTCACCGGCCCGGTCACCACGGTGCCGGCGGCGAGGGCGATGCTCGGCGCCTCGGAGCCGGTCTCGTCGGCCCAGACGCTGTGCGGCTGCAGGATCTCGGCCGCCGCCGCGAGCGGGCCGAGCGGCCGCCGGCCGCGGTCGAAACGTGCCAGCACGCGGTGGCCGGCGATCCCCTCGATCTGGCCGCCGGCGGCGGTGATCGTCGCCTCCAGGTGCTGCATGGCCAGGCCCAGGCGCTCGATCACCTGGTCGGCACCGGCCTCGAGATGCGGGTTGGCGTAGCCCCGCAGCTCGATGCCCATGAGCAGCGAGTCGCGCGCCTGGGGCGCGCCGATCACCACCCGCGCCGGCGCCGGCTCGGGCATGTTGCGCGACAGCTCGGTGACGTAGGTCTCCATGTCCCGCTTCTCGCGCAGGTCGGACATCAGCTGGTCGAAAGCGCCGGCGAGCTGGCCGATCTCGTCGGCGTGCTCGGCGACGATGCGCTGGTTGTAATCGCCCTGGCGCGCCGCCGCGGTGGCCTCCACCAGCCGCCGCACCGGCTGCAGGGTGCGCCGGGCGAAGGCGAGCGAGAGGAAAGGCGCGATCAGCAGCGCCGCCAGGCCGGAGAGCAGCACCACCTCCTCGATGCGCCGGAAGGGCGCCATCTCCCGGCTCATCGAGGCCAGGGCGACCGTGTTGCCGACCGGCCGGCCGGCGGCGTCGCTCAGCTGCGACAGCAGCGCCATCCAGGGGGCGTCGTTGAGCAACAGCTCGACCTCGCGCGGCTCGCCCTGGCCGCGAGCGGTGAGCGGCTTGCTCCCGGAAAGAGTGGTGAGCGCGGCGGCGAGCGGCTGCTGCAGGCTGGGGTCGAGGGTGCTCGCCACCACCCGGACGCCGTTCGGATCGCTGGCGACGAAGGCGACGTCGCCGCCGCTGGGGGAGGTTACTCGCTTCGCCGAGGCGTTGGTGATCTCGAACGCGGTGACCATGTAGCCGAACAGCTCGAAGGCCTGGGTCATCGGCACCGCGACGGCATAGTACAGATGGTCGCCCTCGCGCCAGACGCCGGCACTCTCGGTCGGACCGCTCAGCGCCTCGCGGATCAGCGCCTGCTGCGACAGGTCCTGTCGCGAGGCCGGGTTGTCGGTGCGGGCGATCACCCGCCCGGAGGGGTCGAGCACCATGGCGAAGGTGAACTTGTAGGCGGCCTGGTGGCTCCCGAGCAGGTCCAGGATCGAGGCCGTCTCCTTCTGGCTCTGGGCCTCGGCGATGTAGGCCTTGAGGTAGGGCTCCTCGACGAGCAGCTGTGAGATCAGCTTCAGCTGATCGTAGTAGGCGGACTGCAGCGTCTCCTGGGCGGCCGCGGTGCCCTGCAGCGAATCGAGCGCCGACCGGCGGGCGATGTTGCGCACCAGCAACGCGGTGACCGCCACCGAGGCGCCCACCGAGAGCGCGATCAGCAGCGAGGTGACCAGGAAGATCCGGGTCCCCAGCGACAGGTTCCGCAGGCCGCCCGCGCTGCCGGCGCCGCCGGTGCTATCGGTAGGAGTCACCGCGGGTGTAGGACTCGCCGGTCTTGTTGAGGTGAGGAAGCAGCTTCGGCCGCAGCACGACGAGCCGCGCCTGGACCGGCGGCGCGCCGGCCGGCAGCGGCAGCGTCACCTCCTCCGACCAGGGATCCGCCTGCTCGTGCCAGATGGCCAGCTTGCCCGGCCCCCTGGGCAGGCCGGTGAGCCGGAAGGCGCCGTCGGCGCCGGGCGAGGCGAAGAAGGAGGTGTCGAGCACCAGGATGTAGGCGGCCATCGCCTGGTGCACGTTGCAGTAGACGCGCACCACGCCCGCCTTGTCGAAGCGCTTCTCCTTGGGCGGGCCGACGCGGTAGATGCCGAGGTCGAAGGCATTGCCCGGCGACACCGAGAAGACGTTGTGCAGGATGGGGTCCTGGTTCGGGAACTGCACGCGGCTGCCGACCGGCACCGCCAGCACGTGCGGAAAGAACTCCTTGTGCTTGGTGAGCAGCTGGTAGGGCGCCTCGGGCTCCTTCGCCGCGTGGGGCGCATGCGCCGCTCCCTCCGACTCGAAGTAGACCACCGCCTGGACCGGGTCGGCGCCGCGGGCCGGACCCTTGCCGTCCTTGGCCAGCAGGACCAGGCGGCCGCTCAGCTCCTCGGCGGCCAGCGGCGGCGCGCCGGCGAGGAGGGCGGCAGCGGCAAGGAGGACGGCCGGCGCGACCGCGGCGGCAGGCAGGTGGGCCAGGTGAGCAAGGCGGCCCAGCCGTCGGGGGCTGGATTCCAGAATCGGCAGG
>DATNKH010000196.1:0-3213 GCA_035603475.1 Thermoanaerobaculia bacterium | reverse complement strand
CGGCAGCCGGCCGGCTCGCTCGCCGCCCACTCCCAGAATCCGCGGTCGCCGCGGTCGGCGAGCTCGAGGTCGAGGTAAGGAGCGATGCGCCGGTAGTAAGCGCGGACCTCGCTCACCCTGTTGCGGACGGGCTGCCGCCCGGTCCGCGGCCCGGGCTCGCGGCGGGCACGGCGCCGCGCGGGCGGCGGCAGTCGCGGCGGCCTCGACGGCATACAGCAGACAGTATAAAGAGCAGCCGGCGGCCAGCGGCGCGGCGGCCGCCCCGCGGCTAGTGGGCATTAGGCCAAGACGGCGATGAGGCCGCTATGAGAAGATCGCGCCGGCGCGGCTCCGCCTGCGGGCCTCGCCGGACGTTGTACGCCTGTACGCCGGCTTGGCCTGGCGGCATTCCCCCGGGGGTCCCGATGCTCGTCGCGATGCCCGACCCGTCGCCTTTCCCGGTGGTCCTCGAGCTGGCCGGCTGGGCGTTGCTCTGGGCGCGCCTGGAGCTGACGGCTGGCCTTCAGCCCACGGCGCCGGCGGCGGATCTCGCCGAGCTGCGCCGGCGGTCGGCGGCCAGGGCGCGGTCACGGTTCGAGCTGGCGCGGCTGCCGGAGGATGCGACGGTGGCGGCCGTGCGCGCGCTCTTCCGCGCCGCCGGCTGTGATCCGACCCGCTACCGGCCCTCGTCGGAGGCGCTGCTGCGGCGGGTGCTGAAGGGAGAGGAGCTGCCGGCCATTCAGCCGCTGGTGGATCTCAACAACTGCCTGTCGATCGATCTCGCGGTGCCGTGCAGCGTCGCCGCCGAGGGCAGCTTCGCGCCGCCGGTCAGCCTGCGCGCCGGCAGGCCCGGCGAAGCCTTCGCGTCGCTGCGCGGACCCTTCCATCTCGAAGGCAAGCCCTTGCTCGCCGACGCCAAGGGGCCCTTCAGCACGCCGATCACGGACAGCCAGCGCATCAAGGTGCAGGACGACACGCGGCGCGCCTGGCTCGTCGCCTATCTGCCGGCCGCGGCGCTGGCGCCCGCGCAGGCGCTCGCGAGTCTCGAGGCGCTGCTGCGCGACCTGCCGCTCGCGCGCCTGGAGATGGCGGGCACGGCGGGCACGGCGAGCGCGGCAGGATAGTCATCGCCATGTGGAACATCGCGGTGCCCTGGTGGGAGCTGATCGTCCGCGGGGTCGTGGTCTACGGGTTCCTGCTGGCGCTGCTGCGGCTCACCGGCAAGCGCCAGGTCGGACAGCTGGCGCCCTTCGACCTGGTGCTGCTGCTGGTGCTGTCGAACGCCGTGCAGAATTCGATGAACGCCGGCGACAACTCCCTCGTGGGCGGGCTGATCTCGGCTACCACGCTGGTCGGCCTCAACTACCTGGTCGGCCTGGCCACCTACCGCAGCAAGCGGCTGGAGGCCGTCGTCGAGGGGCGGCCGCAAGTGCTGATCCACGACGGCAAGCTCTTCGAGGAGGTCATGGCCGGCGCCAAGCTGACCCACCACGAGCTGCAGGCGGCGCTGCGCCAGGCCGGCTGCACCTGCGTCGAGGAGGTCCGCTCGGCGATCCTCGAGAACAACGGGGCGATCAGCGTGGTGACGGGAAGGACCGGACGCGCCGCGGCGGCGGGGAGCGAGAGCCCGCGGCCCTGAGAGAGCCCTCCACTCCGGCGCCGAGACCGGCTCACGCCTCGGCGGCTGGCGGCGGCGGCGGTGCCTTGGCGCTGCCGCCTCCCTCGGCCGGAGCGGTCTTCGCGACCGCGGTCGAGGACGATGGGCTGACCAGGCTCCCGAACACGCGGTCGAAGAGCAGGCCGGCGAGGAAACCGAGCAGGAAGACGCCGGTCAGGCTGCCGAGCGGCACCTTGGCCAGGGCGTCGGACCAGCCCTGCGGCAGCGCGCCGGCGAGCAGCGACAGCAGGTGGAAGGCCGAGAGCAGGACGACCAGGAGCGCCGCCAGGCTGCCCAGCAGCAGCACGCGCAGCAGGCGGCGGGGAGCCTCCTCGGCGCCCTGGCCCCGGTAGAGCACGCGGGTCAGGCTGCCCAGCACGCCGCCGAGCAGCGTCGCCAGCAGCAGCAGCCAGTCGAACGCGACCTGGATCGAGAGCTGGGGAGCGTCCGCGAGGTTGGCGGCCGACGCGACGACGGTGTAGGCGCCGAAGCGCGCCAGCTCGAGCGGCACGCGGGTCTCGATCTCGCCGGTGGGGATCACCGCCGGCGACACCAGCGGCGAGCCCATCGGTCCGGTCAGCTGCAGGTTGACCTGGATCGGCCGGTCGGCGACCGCCGGCAAGCCGGCGGCGTCGAGCAGACGCACGTAGACCTCCGACGAGACGACGCCGAAGCCCCGGATCACCTGCGGTCCGCTCGAGAACGAGAGCTGGGTCGCCGGCGCGGCCAGGAAGCTGATGTCGACGAGGTTCGACTGGCCGCCCGGATACAGGGCCTGCAGCGACGCTTTCGCGGCCGCCACGGCGGTGACGACGGCGGGCTGCTTGCTCATGAAGTCGCCGGGCAGGATGTTCAGGCGGACTGGAGCGATGCGCAGGTCGCCCTGATCGGCGACCAGGGCGATGTCGAGCTCGCGCGGCGCCGCGGAAGGGTTGCCCTTCTCGTACCAGTAGGCGTCGATGGAGACGCTCTCCCAGCCCTGTGTGCCGCGGTAGCGCTCCAGGTGCTCGGGGATCAGCCGCACCCCGCTGGCCGCGCTGCCGGCGGCGCCGGGGCCGGGAGAGGGCGCGGAGCTGGCTGCTCCGAGGGCTCCTGCGGCGGCCCCTGCGGTGGCTCCTGCGGTGGCCCCTGCGGTGGCTCCTGCGGGAGCTCCGGCGCCGGCTCCCGCCGGGCCTGCCGGCGCCGCGACCGGCGTCGCGAAGGCCGCGGCCGCGCCGGCGCGACTCCTGCCCGGAGGGGCGGTGGCGGCGTTCGGCCGCGCCGCCCGCGACAGCATCGCCGGGGCAGCAGCCAAGGCGCGGAGCCGCTCCTCCTCGAGATGGGCGCCCGGTCCGGCGGCCGCCGCCCCGGCGGCAGGCGTGGCCGCCGGCGGCATGGCGGCCTGTGGCAGCGGCGGCGGTGGCGGAGCGATGCCGAGCGCCGCGGCCGGCGCCGATGCCGGCGTGGATGCCGGCGTGGATGCGGGCGCCGTGGCGCGAGCCGGTGGCGGCACCGTCGCATGTCGCGACGCCGGCGCCATCACCAGGCTCCTCGCGGGCGGCGCCGGCGCCGTGCCGGCGGCAGCGGGCCGCCGCGGC
>DATNKH010000195.1:0-3416 GCA_035603475.1 Thermoanaerobaculia bacterium | reverse complement strand
CCGCCACGCCCTGCGCGGCAAGCGCACGTTCCTCCTGCGCTCGGACCAGGACGCCTACCCCTTCGACCTGCAGACCGACCGTTATTTCACCTACCGTCAGGACGCCCCGGCGGCCAGCCTGGACGCGCTCACCGGGGCCCTGCGCCAGACGCTGGAATCCGAGGTCCAGGACAGCCCGGTCTTCCGTTCGCTGCCGGATCTCGAGGAGCAGGACCGCTCGCGCTTCCTGGCCGTCCCCCGGGGCTTCCGCGATGAGGTCGAGCTCGCCGCGGCGAGCAGGCGCGCCGGCGACCTCGGCCTGCTGGCGGCCGAGGCGGAGGGTTTCGAGTGGGAAAGCGAGGGGATGCGCATCGCCGGGCGAGCTCAGTTCGACCTCAAGGCCAACCTGGGGGCGCGTGCCACCTTGGAAGAGATCCGCCGGCTCGACACCAAGGATCTCGAGGCCAACACGCTGCTGGCGACGATCTATCAGCGGTTGGGCGACCTCACCCGCTCGGACCAGGCGATCCAGCGCGTCCTCGCGCGCAAGGGCCTGACGCCGAACGACCGCGCCGAGGCGAACGCTCTGCTGGCGCGTAACGCGAAGGCGCGCTGGAAGAACGATTGGAGCGGCGGCCAGGCGGACCCGGTGCAGGCGCGGCGGGAGAACGCCCTGCGCTCACCTTTCCTCGAGCAGTCGTACGAGGCGTACGGGCTTGGGTTCACCGCCGACCTCAATCACTACTATTCGGGATTGAACGCCCTCGCCATGCTCACCATCCAGGTCGAGCTGGCTCGGGCGCTCCCCGCGGTCTGGAGCGAGCGTTTCGAGCCGGAGAGCGAAGCCGAAGCGGATCTCGCCAAGCGGCAGGTCCAGATCCAGAAGCTCGCGGCGGCGGTAGATCTCTCGCTCGCCGCGGCGCAGGCGCGGTTGCAGCACGAGGAGAAGAGAGACATCTGGGTCGAGATCAGCATCGCCGACCTCCGATGCTTGACCTCGAAGCAGCCGCCCCGGGTAGCGAACGCTTATCGCAAGGCCCTCGCGGGCGTGCCCGACTTCGCCGCCGGGGCGGTGTGCGACCAGCTGCGCCTCTACCAGCGCCTGGATGTCCTTGCCGCCAACGTCCAGGCGGCCCTGGCGGTCGCCGGCCCGTTGCAGCCGGATGGTGAGCAGGAGACGCTACCGCCGCGGACCTCACGCATCCTCCTCTTCACCGGCCACATGATCGACGCCCCGGGGCGCGCCATCCCGCGCTTCCCTCCGGACCGGGAGGACGTCGCCCGGCAGGCCATCCGGCGGGCAATCGAGGTCGAGCTGAAGCGGCCGGGCGGAGTGGCCGGCGGAATCGCCGGCGGCGCGAGCGGCGGCGACATCCTGTTCCACGAGATCTGCGCCGACCTGGGCATCCCCACCCAGCTCTTCCTCGCACTCCCCAAGAACCAATTCATCGCCGAGTCGGTCGCTCCCGCCGGAGGCAACTGGCGCGAGCGCTTCGACCGTTTGCTCGACAAGCTCCCGCCGCGTGTGCTGGCCGAGTCGAAGGAGTTGCCCGGCTGGCTCGCCAAGAAACCCGACTACGACATCTGGCAGCGCAACAATCTCTGGACGCTCTACAACGCCCTCGCCCAGGGCGGCGAGGACGTGACCCTGATCGCGCTCTGGAACCGCGAGAAGGGAGACGGCCCCGGTGGCACCGGCGATCTCGTCAAGCGTGCCAAGGAGCGCCACGCCGAAACCGTTATCCTGGACACCAGGGTCTTGTTCGGACTGCCGGCGGCGGCCGGCAACGTCGAGTGAAGAGCCGTTCGACCTCCTTCACCCCAGCAGGCCGGAGAGGGACCAGTAGAGGGCGACCAGGGCGATCAGGCAGGAGGCCGGCGCCACCAGCCGGCCGCGGTACCAGGGCTGGTCACGGAAGGGAAGGCCGATCAGGATAAAGGCTGCCGCCAGGACCGCCAGCTCGGCGGCAGCGGCGCCCGCGATGAAGCCGGTCGCGGCGGCTGGCCGGAGCGGCGGCGGCAGCGCGGCCGGCGCGGCCGGAGCCAAGGCCAGACCGCAGAGAGCTCCGACGGCGAAGATTGCCACCGCGAGGGCGAGGGCGAGGCTGAGCCCGGCGCCGTGCCGGCCGGGGCCGGGGCGCGAGCGCGGCGGCGGCGGGGCCACGCCTGCCAGGGCCAGAGCGGCGACCGACAGCGCCAGCAGGGGCTCGAGCAGGGACGGCCGCACCGGGACCTCCCCGCCCAGGGCCAGGGTCAGGCCGAGCGCCTCGCCGAGGGTCAAGGCAGCCAGCAGCAGCAGGCCGGATCGGACGCGGCGGACGAGCAGGAACACTGCCGCCACCAGCAGCAGCGGCGCCGGACCGTGCGGCAGCACCCGGTCGAACCCGAGCGCGAAGCAGCGCCGGGCAAAGGCGATGCGCGGCGGCGGCACCACGCCCGCGGCCAGCTGGAAGGGAGCGCTGGTCTCGCCGCCCGCCATCCAGCGCCAGCTGGAGGATTCGTCGCACTCGCACCGCAGCACCAGCGGGTAGGACTTGACCCGCAGGGAGCTGGCGAAGGTGAAGCCCCGGGCGCCGCCCGGGATCCAGCCCTCGACGAGCAGCGTCGCCCGCGACGGCGCGCCGCCGGCGACATCGCCCCCGCCCTGCGGGTCCATGGCCAGCGTCGGCGTCACCGTCACGCCGTCGAACGACAGGGTCAGCGAGTCGGCGAGGTCGCTCAGGAAGCGCCCGAAGCGCTGCTCGGTGGCCCCGTTCAGGCCGGCGATCCGGCCATAGCGGGTGGGCCGCCCCGGCCCACCCAGCTGTCCCGGTGCCAGATGCTCCTCGTCGATCTTGACGTCGAGCCGGAACGACCCGTCGCGCAGGAACGTCCCATACACCTGGAAAGGACCAAGCTCGTGCGCCCCAGCAGGCCCTCCCGCCAGTCCCCAGAGGAAAGTAATCAGGCCCAAGGCCAGTAGCAAGGAACGGCCGGCCCTCCCTCGGGTCAAACACCTCAGCCTCATGCGCCTCACGAAGGCGACGCTACATCAGCCTTGCAGCGCAGCAAAACCGGCGGCCGTAGAGCAATCTCAGCCGGAGAGGGGGGAGCGGAGGGCCCCGGGCTGCGGGAGGCCCCTTCGGCAAGGGAGGCCCTGGGCTCGTATGGGCGAGGGGTCACAGTTCTCCGCCGCCGCCCCATCGACTTGAACCCCTCGCCCATACGAGCCCAGGGCCTCCCTTGCCGAAGGGGCCTCCCGCAGCCCGGGGCCCGGCCGGGGGGTTGCCCCCGGAGGCGCCCGGCAGCTATGGTGCGGTGGCGATAAAGATCCCGCGACGGTAGCTCGACTGGAAAGGAGACCTCGCGATGACCGCTCGTCGTCTGCGGCTGATGGTCCTGCTGGTGATGACGTCCCTGCTGGCCGCCGGCGGCTGGACCCTCGCCGCCTCGGCGAC
>DATNKH010000194.1:0-3923 GCA_035603475.1 Thermoanaerobaculia bacterium | reverse complement strand
CGCGCGCCGTAGGCTCCGGCGCCGGGGCCGCCGCCATGGCGCGGCGCACGCGGCTGACCGTCGCGCACGCGGTGATTTCCGGCGTTTCCGGCGTTTCCGGCGTTTCCGGGGTGCCCGCCGGGACTACCGGGACCGCCGCCGGGACCACCGGGACCACCGGAGCCAGCCACGCGGCGGCCGCCGCGGCTACTGCTGATGGCCGGCTGCGGCGAGCCCGGAACCGGCGCCGCCGCCGGTTGCTGCTCGCGCTGCACCTTGCGCGCGGCCTTCTCGCGAGCGCGCGCCCGCTCCTCGGCCTTGCGGGCGCGGATCGCGGCGATGCGCTCGGCGAGCGGGATCTCGAGCCGCTCGCCGGAGGCGGCGACGTAGTCGAAGCCTGCCAGGGTGCGCTGCGGCAGGCGCTTGCCCACCGCGCGCTCGATGGCGTGCCAGTCCGCCTGCTCCTGCGGCGCCACGAAGGTGAAGGCGTCGCCGACCGCGCCGGCGCGGGCGGTGCGCCCGACGCGGTGGATGTAGTCGTCGGGCACGTTCGGCACGTCGAAGTTGATGACATGGGAGAGCGCTTCGACGTCGATGCCGCGCGCCGCGATGTCGGTGGCGATCAGCACCCGCAGGCGGCCGCTCTTGAAGCGGGCCAGGGCGTCGGTGCGCTGGGCCTGGCTGCGGTTGCCGTGGATGCGGTCGCAGGGCATCTTCTGGCGGTCCAGGAACTCGGCCAGGCGGTTGGCGCGGTGCTTGGTGCGGGTGAACACCAGCACGTTCTTGATCTCGTCGCGCCGCAGCAGCTCGAGCAGCAGCCAAGGCTTGAGGTCCTCGCGGACCGGGTAGACCGCCTGCTCGACGCCGTCGGCCGGCAGCGCCCGGCGCTCGACGTTGATGGCGACCGGGTCGCGCAGCATCTCTTGCGCCAGCTCGACGATCGGCGGCGGCAGGGTGGCCGAGAACAGCATGGTCTGGCGCTCCCGCGGCAGCGCCGCGAGCACCCGCCGCACGTCGGGCAGGAAGCCCATGTCGAGCATGCGGTCGGCCTCGTCGAGCACCAGCACCTCGAGGTCGTCGAGGCGCGCATAGTCGTTCTGGAAATGATCGAGCAGCCGGCCCGGCGTCGCCACCAGGACGTCCACGCCGCGGCGGAACGCGCTCTCCTGCGGGCCGCTGGCCACGCCGCCGAACACGGCGGCGCCGGTCAGCCTGGTGTGCGCGGCGAACCCGACCAGGTGCTCGGCGATCTGCGCCGCGAGCTCGCGGGTGGGAGTCAACACCAGCGCGCGAGTGGCGCCGGACGGCCGCCCGCCGAAGCGTTGCAGAATCGGCAGCAGGAAGGCCGCCGTCTTGCCGCTGCCGGTCATCGCGCAGGCGAGAATGTCGCGTCCGGCCATGGCCGGCGGGATCGCCTGGATCTGAATCGGCGTGGGCTCGACGAAGCCGAGGTCCTGGATGCCGCGCAAGAGCTCGGCGGAGAGGCCAAAGGAAGCAAAGTCATTCATGTGCACACTCTCTCGTTCGGCGGGCCGCTCCGTCCGCGAGGGAGCGCGCCGCAACGATGTTACCGGCTGGAAGACGAAGAAGAACGGAGGGCTTGCCGGGATGCCGCCGCTCGGTTCCCGGAGGTCGCTCCGGGAGACATCGGGTGCCGCCGCTGATCCCATGCCTGCATGGCCGCGGTGGCCGTCCGGGAGCGACTGCGCCGTCTAGAATGTCACATCTCGGCCGAAAAGCCAAGTCTCGTCAGTCGGTGCCCGGCGCCGGGCGGCCGGCGCGGCGGGCGCGCAACAGCTCGTAGAGGGCGGGCAGCAGCGACACCACGACGATCGCTAGGATGACCAGCGAGAAGTTGTTCCTCACCGCCGGCACGTTGCCGAAGAAGTAGCCGGCGAGGACGCCGATCACCACCCACAAGAAGCCGCCCACCACGTTGTAGGCCGAGAAGCGCCCGAAGGACATGTTGCCGAGGCCGGCGACGAAGGGCGCCACGGTGCGGAGGATCGGCACGAAACGCGTGAGCACGATGGTCTTGGCGCCGTACTTCTCGTAGAACTCGTGGGTGCGCTGCAGGTGCTCGGGTCGCACCAGGCGGCGGCGCGCCGCCAGCAGCCGCGGCCCCGCCAGCTTCCCCACCCAGTAGTTGACGGTGTTCCCCAGCACCGCCGCCGGCAGCAGCAGCGCGATCAGCCACCACGCCGACAGCGCCCCGAGGCCGGCGAAGGCGCCGGCCGCGAACAGCAGCGAATCGCCGGGCAGGAACGGCAGCACCACGAGCCCGGTCTCGCAGAAGACGATGAGGAACAGCAGCAGGTAGGTCCAGGAGCCGTACTGGCGCAGCACCCCGCCCAGGGTGCGGTCGAGGTGCAAGAAGAGATCGGCAACACGGTGGAGAAAGCCCATGGGGTGACGCTCCTTACTTCAAGTAACCGAGAGCCCGCAGCTTGGTGATGTAGCGCCACTCGAGATAGGTCGCTCCCAGCGTGTCGCCGCGCGCGACGAAGAGCGCCCGCGCCTTCAGGCGGGCGGCCAGCTCGCGCTCTCCCCAGGCGCGCATGGCGGCGGCCAGGCGCGGCTCGCGCGCGGCCAGGTTGGTGCGCTCTCCGGGGTCCTGCCGCAGGTCGTAGAGCTCGACCGGCAGCGCCGGGTCGCGCGCCGCCACCAGCTTCCAGGGACCGCGGCGCACCGACCAGCGCGGCCGGCCGTGGAGGATGACGTCGGCCATCAGGGTCGCGCGCTCGCCCCCCGGTGGCTCCGCCCCACGCGGCGCCGCCAACCCCTGGGGCGACGTCGCCGGCCCCGCGGTTTCCGCCGGGTTCGCCGGGTTCGCCGGGTTCGCCGGGTCCGCCGCCCGTCCGCCGAGGAGCGGCGTCAGGTCGCGGCCCTGGCTCGCGGGAGGTTCGACGCCGACGGCGCGGAGCAGGGTCGGGAAGAGGTCGACCAGCTGCACCGGGTCGCGTACCACCGCCGCCTCCCGCCCGGGAATGCGCAGCAGCGCCGGCACGTGGACCAGCTCCTGGTACAGCGTGTGGCCGTGGTCGGAGTTGGTCTCGTAGCCGAGCCGGCCCTCCTGTTCGAGGCGGTCCCAGAACTCCTCGCCGTGGTCGCTCACCACCGCCACCACCGTGCGGTCCTCGAGCCCGAGGTCGCGCAGGCCGTCGAGGAAGCGACCTACCTGGCGGTCGGCGTAAGCGACCTCGGCATGGTAGAGGGCCCGGAACCAGGGCCGGTCGGCCGGTGGCGGGATGGTGGTGCGCTCCGGGTTGCGATCGGCCTCGCAGCCCAGCCGGCCGCGATAGCCGGGGTCGAGGCGCCGCGCCACCCGCGTGCACTCCGGCTCGGGTGGGTTGTAGGGCGAATGCAGGTCGAACAGGTGGAGGTACAGGAAGCAGCGGCGGTCGCCGGCGGCCTCGCGCAGCCGCCCGAGGGCCTGGTCCACCAGGATCTCCGCCCGGTCCTCGTACGAGGCGTAGTCGTCGAAGCCCTGGTGCACGCCGAAGCCGGGCAGGATGTAGAAGTTCTGATAGACCCCCATGGTGTAGAAGCCCTGCCGGCGCAGCACCCCGGCCATCGTGCGCACGCCCCCGGGCAGGCCGGTGGGAGCGAAGTCGTTCTGGCGCGGGCTCGACGGGTCGAAGTCGCCGAAGCGCTGGCCGGCGCCGTGGGTCTGCGGCTGCAGGCCGGTCAGCAGCGAGGAGACGCTGGGCAGCGTCCAGGGCGACGGCGCCAGCATCTCGGCGAAGCGCACACCCTGCTTGGCGAAGGCGTCGAGGCGAGGGGTGAGGCCGAGGCGATCGCCGTAGGACCCCAGGGCGTCGGCACGCAAGGTGTCGATCAGGATCACCACCAGGTTGCGGCCGTCGGGCCGGCCCGGCCGCACGAGCAGCGGGTTGCCCCACATCGCCGCGCCCTCGGGGAGCGGCCCGCCGCCGGGCGCGGCG
>DATNKH010000193.1:0-8810 GCA_035603475.1 Thermoanaerobaculia bacterium | reverse complement strand
GGTCCTCTGCCGTAGGAGGTCCAGCAGGGCGAGCGCACGCCGGGGCTCCGCCACCAGTTCGGGCAGACGAAGGAAGACCTCCCGCCTCTCTTGCCAGTCTCCGCTGAGTGCGAGGACCTCTCGCAGGGTTTCGTCCCGCAGCCGCTGCGCGGTGGCCAGCGCTCGGAGACCAAGTGGCCGATTGACGCGCACCAGCTCGCGCACCAGCGCGTCCGGATCGGCGACGCGGCCGGCGAGCAGCGCGAAGGGCTCGGCCCAGCGGCTCAGGTCCTGCTCGACCGCGATCGTCGTCGCCCGCTCTAGGAGAGCGACTTTGCCTGGCTGGCTGGCGTATTCCTCCTCGAGGCGTTCGGCGGCCAGGGCCTCGCGGAACGTGCGGTGCCAGAAGCGCCAATCGGAATCGGGACCGTCGTGGGGCCCCAGGATCCCGGTCCTTTCCGCCACGTCTTCGAGGAAAGAGCGCAGGCTGTTTCGCCACCGCGACACCCTCTCGATCTTGTCTCTCAGGCTATCGAGCTCAGGCCGGTAGAGACGGTCCTCGATCGAGGAGACTGGCTCTGCGTCGCGGTTCTCCTCCGTCATCCCGTGCGCCAGCTGGCGGAGGATACCGTGGACCGCCTCACGGGCTTCCAGGGGCTTGCCCTCCGAGCGATGCCCGCCTTCGAGGAGTAGGCGGAAGACTTGATCGTAGAGGCGGGTGCGGTTGCGGTCGGGCTCGGTCCCTTGCTCGAAGAGCAGGGCCATGAGAGTGAGGTAGAGCGGGTTGCCGGCGAGGTCGCGCAGCTCCGCGGCGTCGAGAGCGCCCAGCGCCGCATCGGCCCGGGCTTCGTCCAGCGTTCCGGTTTGGCGGCCAAGCCAGCGGGCCAGGAACTCCCGCCGCCTGGCGCGGTCGAGCGGCAGCAGGGTGAGCTCGCGGAAATCGCTGCCGGGCCGGCTGTAGCCGATGGGCCGGGAGGTCACGACCAGCGGCGTGTCCGGCCAATGCACGGCGAGATCGCGCAGCAACTGCTCGGCGTCCTCGCGGTCCTCGCGAGGGACCTCGTCCAGGCCGTCGAAGAGGAGGAGCAGGCGCCCCTCGCGTCCGGCGCGGTCGAGCGCCGAGGCCAGGCCCTGCCCAGGCTGGCCGGAGCGTTCGAGGCGCCGGGCAACGCGGTCGAGCAGCGATTCCCGCTCGCGCATGAGCCGCGGCAGCGATTCGAGCAGCGGTACCCATGGTCGCCGCTCATCCCGGGCCAGGGTCGCCGTGAGGTGGCGCAGCAAGGTGGTCTTTCCCGCGCCTGGCTCGCCCAGCACGACCCAACGTCCCGTGATCCATGGGTTCTCGCCGCGTGGGAGTGAGAGGACCTCGCGGAGCCCCGCCGGACGGTCGAGTGGGCCTTTGCCAAGATCCGCAGTAGCCTTTCGGGGAGTCTCGGTCCGCATCTCGAGCTGGACGTAGACCCGTTCAAGCAGGTCGAACTCGGCCTGGCGCTGAAAGTAGGGCACCAGGCGCTCATGGTCGGAGGCGACCTGGCGGAGCCAGATGGCCAGGAGGCCACGCTCCGGCCCCTCCCTCTGAAGGTTGACCAGTTCGTCGCGCAGCGAAACAAGCTCGGGGATCCGCCCGGGCTCATCTTCTTCGAACGTCTCTTTCAGAGTCTCGACGATCCTGATGGCCGCGGTGACCGGTTCTTCGCTGCCGGTGGTCCAGACCAGGGCAGCTGAAGCGGCGCAGGCCCACGAGGGTTGGCCTTCGAGCGCTTCCGGCTGGAGCCTCAGACGAGGAGCGATGGCCAGGCGAAGAACCTTCTTGCTCAAGAGTGGCGCCAACCAGCTCACGAGCTTTTCCCTTTGTGCGTAAGGCAGGCCCGGATCTGGGGGCGCGGGGACCTCGATGCCGTCCGCAAGCGCCGGCAGATTGCGCCGGTCGGTCTGTCCGAGAAGACCGGCCACCAGGTCTTGCAGGCCGCTCCTGTACCTCTCCTCGCCGGGCTCGCGGAAGTCGACTCGCTGGATCGACTCGAGAAACGGCGGGATCGGCGTCGGCACCAGCTCGACGATGTGCAGATGGCCAGCCTGCCAGTCGCGCCGGGTTGCGAGGAAGCTTTGCCACTCGTCGCCGACCCGGGGCGAAGCGAGAGCCTCCGGGGTGGCTACCAGGACCAGCTGCTCGCTGCGGTCGAGCCCGGCCTGCAGCTGCCCTACCCAGGACCGCCCGCTGGCGAGGTCCACATCGTCCAGGAACACCTCCCCCGGCCGTCCCGCGGCGGCCAGGCAGAGCTCGAGGTTGCGCTGGAGAACCTGCACCCAAGGCCGGTAGCGATGGGCGTAGCTCAGGAAGGCGGCGTAACGGTCGGACATTCTCCCATGATGATAACGCCGGTGCGGCAGGCGGGGCGCGCTTGCGGTAGAGCTGCGGGCAGGAGGCCGCTCGGAGCGGGGTTACCCGGGCGGACGCCGCCGGGCTTCGATCAGGACGGCGATGTCGTCGGGGCGCGGGTTCACGAAGTCGAGGCGGATGCGGCCGTCGGCGGTCTCGGTGACGGTCGCCGGGATGGCGCTGGCGGCGAGGGACCAGCCCGCCGGGAGCACGACGGCGTTCCTTGGCCTGCCGAAGGTGCGATCGAACACCAGGAGGTCGCCGTCGAGGCGGTAGCTGCGCGGATCGGTGTAGGTCTCGGCGATGCGCAGGCGCACGCTCTCGCCCGGGCGCACCGGCTCGAAATGGGCGATGACCACCTCGGTGTCGGGCGGGATGTCCGCGACGGTCGCGACGCTCGCCGGGGCGCCGCCGCTGCCGCCGGCCACCTCGCGCAGCTCTTCGGCGTCGAGGCCGGCGTGGCGCAGGGCCTCGCCGCGCAGGGTCTCGACCCGGAGCGCCTCGCCGGTGTCGAGGTTGCGCGCGGAGGGCGCCGAGGAGGCGCTGCCCTTGCGCACGACGTTGAGGTACTTGTCGGCGCCGGCGCGGGCCTCCGTGTAGTCGTGATACAGATCGAAGGAATGGCTCTCCGGCTGCCGTAGGAAGTACACGATCGTGCGGTCCTGGTGGGCCCGCTCGGAGAGGCGCTCCGCCAGACGCTCCTGGGCGCCACGGCCAAGAACCGCGGCCGGCGGTGCTGCGGTGGCCGGTACCGAGGGCGCGACCGGTGCCGGGGGCGCGAGCGGTGCCGATGCGGCGTCAGGAGGCACGGCCGGCGCGCCGGGCCTTGCCCGCGGCGCGGCATCGCCGCCGGCCGCCGGATGGTCCGCGCCTGGGAGCAGCCGGGCCTCGAGCAGCAGCGACGCGGCATCGGGACCCGTGTGCATGAAGCTCACCTCGATCCGCCCGTCGGGCTCGGTCAGGATCTGCGCCGGGACATTGCACGAGACCAGCTCGTATCCGGCCGGGAGCACGATGGCGTTACGCCGGATGCCCAGCGAGCGCGCGAAGACGATGCGGTCGCCTCCCCGGCGGTAATAGCTCTTCGGGTCCTTGTAGGTCTTTTCGATCAGCAGCCGCACCCCGCCGCCGGTCGGCACCGGACGCGGCAGCCGGATGCGCAGGTAGCTCATGTCGAGCTGCGCGTCCGGCAGGCCGCCCCGGCGCGCCTCCTCCCCGCTCACCACCGCGAGCTCCAGCGACTTGCCGCTCGCGCGGTCACGGACGATCTCGCGGCTCGCCTCGCTGCCCTTGCGGATCGGATTGAAATAGGCGGTGGCGCCGGGGCTGGTCGCCGTCACCTCGTAGAGGATGCGGAACTGCGCGCTGTCCGGCGCCAGCAGCTCGTAGCGGGTGTAGTCGTCCGCTTCGACAGTAGAGGAAGGGGCGGAGGCGGAGGCGCTGGCGCCTGCTGCCGCGAGCAGGAGCGGCAGGACATTCGCCACGAGGTTGCCGAGACACCGCCAACCGATCGCCAAGACCGCGACTCCTTCTCTCCCGGCCCCTCCGCTCGCCGCGGCTCGCCTGCCGGGACCACGGCGCGGAGGCGGGCGGCAGCCGGCCTGGCGGCAGGTGGCCAACCGGGCCGGTCGAGCTAACGCCGCCCGGAGCGCCGGCGGCCGGCGGCGGCCCGGGGCGGCCGCGGCTTCGAACCCGAGGCCGGCTGCGAACCAGCCTGCGAGCTCGGCTGGGAATCCGACTGTGATCCTGGCGGCGTGGCCTGCGGGCGCGACCCCCCGGCAGTCCGGGAGGTGGCTCCCGCACCGGCACCCGCGGCTCTGGAGGCGGACGCGCCGGCCGCGGCGCCGGCCCTGGCGCCTGCCGCGGCACCGCCCCTGGCGCCGACCGGCGGCGCCCCCGTCACGTCGCCGCGGATCCGCGACTTGCTGCCGAAGAGCTGCTCCCAGAGCAAGGCGAAGGGGCTGGCCACGTACACCGAGGAGTAGGTCCCCACGATGATGCCGATCGTCATCACGAAAGCAAAGCCGCGCAGCACGTCTCCGCCCAGGGCGAGCAGCGCCGCCACCGTGAGCATGGTGAGGCCGCCGGTCATGATGGTTCGCGACAGGGTCTGGTTGATGCTCTCGTTCATCACCTCGATCAGCGGCTTGCGGCGGTTCTTGCGCATGTTCTCCCGCACGCGATCGAAGATCACCACCGTGTCGTTGGTCGAGTAACCGATCAGGGTCAGGAACGCGGCGATGGTGGTGAGGTTGAACTCGAAACGCATGAGGATGAAGAGACCGAGGGTCACCAGCACGTCGTGGATCGAGGCCATCACCGCGCCGATGCCGAAACGCAGCTCGAATCGGAAGCCGATGTAGAGCAGCATGCCGATCAGCGATGCCGCCACCGCCAGGAAGGCCTTGAACTGAAGCTCCTTGCCGATCTGCGGCCCGACGTTCTCGACCCCGAGCACCGCGTAGTCGCCGAGGAAGGCGTGATCCTGAACCACCGCGAGCGCCGCCGGGCTCAGGCCGGGCGCGGCGGCGACCGCCTTCCAGTCGTCGAAGAGGCCGTTCTTGCGCCGCTGCTTGATCAGCGCGTCGACCACCGCCGCGTAGTGGGCCGCCGGACCGCCGGGCTCGGCCGCGCCTGCCAGGGGCGTGGCGGCCGGGGCCTTTCCCACGTGATCGGGGTCGGCGGCGCTCAGCAGCTGCACCAGGGCGTCGGCGCCGGCCTGGTTGAGGTCGAGCTTGCCGCCCTGTGCCTGGTTGAAGCGGCGGTTCAGAGCGCTCACCACGCGCTCGCGGCTCCCCTCTTCCGTGCCCTTGGCGACCGCGGTCTTGACGATGACCTCGTTCGCGCCCTCGTCGCCGAAGCGTTGGATCTCGGCGTCGCCCAGGCCGCCCGTAGCCAGCAGCGAGCGCAGCTGGTCGACCTGCACCAGGACCGGATGGTTCTGCGCGTCGCGCGGGATGCGGAAGCGCAGGGTCATCTGCGTGCCGCCGGCGAAGTCGATGCCGAGGTTGAAGCGGATGGTGAAGACGGAGAAGAAGAAGACCGCGATCAGGATGAACGAGATGATGATCCAGAACTTGCGGTACTTCATGAAGTCGATGTTGGTATCGCCCAGCAGCCGCATGCCGCGCTCCTTATGCTTCTTCTGCTCGTCCGTGCCGCGTTTCGAGTCGCCGTTCCAGGCGCGCTAGATCGACAGCGTCGCCACCTTGCGGCGCGACAGCACCAGGTCGAAGATCCAGCGGCTGACGAACACCGAGGTGTACAGCGAGGCCAGCAGGCCGATCCACAGGGTGACGGCGAAGCCCTTGATCGGTCCGGTGCCGAACTGGAACAGGAACATCGCCGAGATCAGCGTGGTCACATGGGTGTCGATGATGGAGGTGAAGGCCCGCTCGAAGCCGTTGTCGATCGCCGAGCGCACCGTGCGCCCGGCGCGCAGCTCCTCGCG
This sequence comes from Thermoanaerobaculia bacterium, assembly GCA_035603475.1. GTDB lineage: Bacteria > Acidobacteriota > Thermoanaerobaculia > Multivoradales > UBA5704 > JASLEW01. Next base: position 3,000 of record DATNKH010000193.1, on the reverse strand, counting down.
GATGCGCTCGAAGACCAGCACGTTGGCGTCCACCGCCATGCCGATGGTCAGGATGACGCCGGCGATGCCGGGCAAGGTGAGCGTGGAATGGAACAGTCCCATGCCGCCGAACAGCAGCAGCACGTTGAGCACCAGCGCGCTGATCGCGTTGACGCCGCTCAGCCGGTAGTACAGCAGCATGACGAGCACCACCAGCGCGCTGCCGACGACACCGGCGCGCAGCCCCTCGCGGATCGAGTCGCGGCCCAGCGACGGCCCGACCGTGCGCTCCTCGAGGTAGGTGATGCTGGCCGGCAGCGCACCCGAGCGCAGCACCGTGACGAGATCGTCGACCTCCTGCTGAGTGAAGCTGCCCTCGATGACGCCGGAGTCGCTGATCTTCGATTTGATCACCGGCGCCGTGACGACCGTGCCGTCGAGGACGATCGCCAGGCCGGAGCCGATGTGCTCGCCGGTCAGCGTCGCGAAAGACTTGGCGCCGTCCGGGGTGAAACTGAACCCGACGATCGGCGAACCCATGTTGTTCTGCTCCGGCTTGGCGGTGCGCAGGTCCCGCCCAGTCACCGTGCGGCGCTTCTCGACCGCGTAGAACAACGGGGTGGGATTGCCGGCGTCCCGGGCGGTGTGCTGCGCGGGAAGGATCTCGACGTCGTCCGGCACCCGGCCGCCGAGTTGCTGCACGATGCTCTCGCGGGGGACCCCGCCCCCGCCGGCCTTGGGATACACGGTGATGCGGAACTCGAGGAAGGCGGTGTTCTTGATCAGCTTGCGCACCCGGTCGAAATCGTCGACCCCCGGCAGCTGCACGACGATGCGGTCGCCGCCGGCGGACTGGATGACCGGCTCGGTGACGCCGTAGGCGTCGATGCGGTTGCGGATGGTCTGCACCGCCTGGTTGACCGACTGGTCGCGCAGTGTCTTGACGTCGCCGGGGAGCATCTCGAAGATCACGCTGTTGCCCAGCTCGCTGACCTTGAACCGCGACAGGGCGCGCTTGGCCGCGTCGATCACCTGGGTCTTCGCCTCGGGTGTCAGGGCGGGGACCACGATGCGGGTGTCGCCGGTGCGCTGCGGCTTGATCTCGAGCTTGCCCTGGCTGTCGTCCTTGACCTGCTGCGCCAGGCGCGCGATGTCGCCGTCGGTCTCGGCCCGCAGCGCGTCCTCGGTGTGGACCTGCAGCACGAGGTGCATGCCGCCGCGGAGGTCGAGCCCGAGGTTGATCTTCTGTTGCGGCGGGGTGGCGGCGAGCACCGACGCCACGATCGTGGCGAGGATCAGCAGTCCACGCCAGAGCAGGTTGCGATTCACGGGTTACCGCCTTTCTCCGCGTCCGGCTCGAGGCCGGTGATCGCCGACTTCGCGACCCTCACCTTGACGTTGTCTGACACCTTGAGCACCACCGTGGCGCCGGTGACCGCCGCGACCTCGCCGTACAGACCGCCGTTGGTGACCACGCGGTCTCCCTTCTTGAGGTTCTCGAGCAGCTGCTGGAGGGCCTTCTGGCGCTTGCGCGACGGCACGATCATCAGCACGTAGAACAGCGCGAAGATGAGGAACATCGGGGCGAACTGCAGCAGCGGGTTCTGGTTGGCCATGGGTCGTGTGGGGGCAGGCCGGTCGAGCCTGGTGGCCTGCGTCAGGGGCTCCTCTGCTCTTGGGGATCGTGGGGAAGCGGAGCGCAGGCGAGCCGCGCCGCCAGGTCCGCCAGCGCACCGAGGGCGATAGCTTGCCGGAGCTCGGCCATAAAGTCAAGGTAATAGCGGAGGTTGTGCAGGGTCGCGAGCACCGGGCCGGTGAGCTCGCCGGCCCGCATCAGGTGATGCAGGAAGGCCCGCGACAGCCGCGAGCAGCAGGGGCAGCCGCACGCCGCATCGACCGGCCGCGGATCGTCGCGGAAGCGCGCGTGGCGGATCTTGAGCGCTCCCTCGCGGGTGAACAGGACGCCGTGCCGCGCGTTGCGGGCGGGCAGCACGCAGTCGAAGAGGTCGACGCCGTGCATCGCCGCGTGCAGCATGTCGGCCGGATAGCCGACGCCCATCAGGTAGCGCGGCCGCTCGGGCGGCAGGGCGGCGGCCGTCCGCTCGACGACCGCCCGGCGCTCGGCGGGCGGCTCGCCGACGCTCACTCCGCCGATGGCATAGCCGTCGAAGTCGAGCGCCGCCAGCTCGCGGGCGGCGCGCTCCCGCAGGTCGTGGAAGACGCCGCCCTGCACGATGCCGAAGAGACCCCCGCCGCCGTCGCCGCGCCAGGCGGCGCGCGCCCGCCGCGCCCAGCCCAGGGTGCGCTCCGAGGCGGCGGCGGCCTGCTCGCGGCTGACCGGCCAGGGCGGGCATTCGTCCAGCGTCATCGCGACGTCGACTCGCAGCCTTTCCTGCCACTCCACCACCGCCTCCGGGGTGAAGCGCCAGGACGAGCCATCGAGGTGGCTGCGGAAGGTGACGCCGTCGTCGTCGACGGTGCGCAGGTGACCGAGGCTCCACACCTGGAAGCCGCCGCTGTCGGTGAGCAGCGGACCCGTCCAGCCGATGAAGCGATGCAAGCCGCCCAGCCGCTCGATGGTGTCGATGCCCGGGCGCAGCGCCAGGTGGTAGAGGTTGGCGAGCAGGATCGAAGCCCCGGCGGCGGACAGCTCCTGGGGAGTCACCCCCTTGACGGCGCCCAGGGTGCCGACCGGCATGAACGCCGGCGTCTCGACCGCGCCGTGAGGGGTGGTGAGCAGCCCGAGGCGGGCGCCGTGTGCCGCGCCGCCCACGGCGCCGGGCGTCGCCGGCAAGATCTCGAAGGCGAGGCGGCTCGCCACCGCTAGTGTCCTTCCCTGTTCATGCCCCCTCGTCCCCTTCCCTCCTCTGAGCCCGTATGGGCGAGGGGTCCAAGTCTACGGGGCGGCGGAGGAGGACTGCGGACCCTCGCCCATACGGGCTCAGAGGAGGGAAGGGGACGAGGGGGCATGAACAGGGAAGGACACTAGCGGTGGCGAGCCGCCTCGCCTTCGAGATCTTG
>DATNKH010000192.1:0-7279 GCA_035603475.1 Thermoanaerobaculia bacterium | reverse complement strand
CGAAGCGGTCGCGGGCGGCGCCTTCGGCCAGCCTGCCGACCGCGTTGTCGAACAGGATGGCCAGCCGCCGGACCTGCTCGGACTCGCGCTCCAGGTAGACGATCTGGCCGGTGCGCGCGGTCTGCTTCCAGTGGATGCCGCGCGGGTCGTCGCCGCGGCGGAAGGCGCGCAGCGAGAACAGGGCATGCCCCCAGCCGGGGCGGCGGCTGGCCTCGTCGCCCAGCGCTTCGGGCTCGTCGAGGGAACGGGCGCCGGCCGGGAAGATCTCGGGGAACACCAGCACGTCGAGATCGGCGGGATAGCGCACCCCCTTGCGGAAGAGGCCGAACGGGAAGAGGCTCGAGACGTGCGCATACGGCACGCTGTAGGGACCGCGCCGCGGCACCATGGTCTCGATGCGGCCGCTGCTGCGCCCGCGCCGCGGCAGGTAGGGGATCAGCAGCGGCTTCGCCTCGCGCGTCAGGCGCAGCAGCAGGAACCAGCGCGGCAGCAGCCAGCCGCGGCTCGCGAGGTGGAAGCCGACCTCGAACGGGCGGTTGGCGAACACCTCGCCGGGGGCCGTCAGCTCGACCGCCAGGCCGCGCACGTTCTGGCGCGACAGCAGCCCGGACAGGATGAGCACCGCGAACATGACGGCGAGCACCGCGTACAGCGCGTTGTTGCCGGTGTTGGTGGAGGCGATCGCCACCATCACCGTCAGCAGCACGTACCAGAGACCCACGGTGGTGATGCGGATGCCTTCCGGCGTCGGCCCGCGGCGGCGCGGCCACCGAGGGCCGCGGCGGCGCGGCGACTCGGGAGATGCAGCGGGAGGCGCCGGCGCAGACGCAGGCGGCCACGACGGCGGGTGGAGCGGCTGGGTGGCGGCGGGTCGCATGTTCCCGGTGCCTACAGCGGCACCGGCACTGCCGCGATCACCCGCTCGATCGCCTTGCGGGCGGTCTCGAGGTCGATGGCGCCGCGCTTCAGCACCACGCGATGGGCCAGCACCGGCCCGGCGAGGCGCTGCACGTCGTCGGGGACCGCGTAGCTCCGCCCCTCGGCGAGCGCCAGCGCCTGCACGGCACGGAACAGGCTCTGCGCGCCGCGGGTGGAGACGCCAAGCAGGAACTCGCTGCCGTGGCGGGTGGTCTCGGCGATCGCCAGCATGTAGTCGGCGAGCTTCTCGGCGACGCGCACCTGCTGCACGCTCTCCTGCAGCTGCAGCAGCTCCGGCTGGCTGACCACCGGCTGCAGGTGCTGCAGGAGGTCCTCGACGCCGCCGGACAGCAGCAGCTCGCGCTCGTCGCGGCGCGGCGGGTAGCCGAGCGACAGCGACATCAGGAAGCGGTCGAGCTGCGATTCCGGGAGCGGGAAGGTGCCGTGGAACTCGAGCGGGTTCTGGGTGGCGAGCACCACGAACGGCTGCGGCAGCAGGTAGGCCCGGCGCTCGACCGAGACCTGGCGCTCGCTCATCGCCTCGAGCAGCGCCGACTGCGTCTTCGGCGTGGCGCGGTTGATCTCGTCGGCCAGCACCACGTTGGCGAACAGCGGGCCCGGCACGAACTCGAAGCCCTGGGTCTTCTGGTTGAAGATCGACACCCCGATGATGTCGGAGGGCAGCAGGTCGCTGGTGAACTGGATGCGCTGGAAGGAGAGGCCGAGCGACCGCGCCATCCCTTGCGCGAGCGTCGTCTTGCCCACCCCCGGCACGTCCTCGATGAGCACGTGCCCGCGGGCCAGCAGGCAGACCGTGGCCAGCCGGATGACTTCCCGCTTGCCGCGGATGACGAGGGCGACGTTCTCCTCGAGCCTACGGATCGCGGCGGCGGTCCACTCGACGTCGGCGAGGGGGGCGAGGGCGGCGGCGGCGGCGTCCGCCTCGGCGCCGGGCGCCCCCTGGATACGGATCGGCTGGATGCTCACTCTCCCTACGCCCTCGCCTTCCCCCGCGCGGCGCCGCGAGCCCCTGCCCCGGCAGTGGGGCGAGACGGCGCGGGCCGCCGCCAGCGGCCGCCGCACCTGCCCGGCCCTCTGACGATCGGGTCGCCGATTATAGCCGAGCCGGGTGAGGTGTAGGCTAGGAGCGTCAAGGGCGTCGAAAGACCCTCGTGCCATGGAGGAGCACACATGCGCGTCGGCATTCTGGGTTCGGGGCTGATGGGCAGCAAGCTCGGAGTGATCTTCGCTCGAGCGGGACATGAGGTCATCTTCAGCTACGCTCGGAGCAACGACAAGCTCGCGAGACTGGCGCACGACGCCAAGGGGAAGGCACGGCCGGGCACGCCGCGCGACGCCGCCCGGGAAGCGGATGCCCTGCTGCTGGCCGTGCACTGGTCGCGGATCGACGACGTGCTGCAGCAGGCAGGCGATCTGGCCGGCAAGGTGATCGTGACCTGCTCACTGCCGATGGATGCCGGCAATACGCGACTCATCGTCGCCAACACGTCGTCGGGAGCGGAAGAGCTTGCCAAGAAGATAACGAAGGCTCGGGTCGTCTCCGCCTTCAACACGGTGCCCAGCGAAGTGCTCTTCGGCGTCTACGAGGCGAGGCGCCGGAAGACCCGTCCGAGCCTCGTGTACTGCGGCGATGACCAGCGCGGCAAGACCGTGGCCGCCGAGCTGATCCACGACGCGGGCTTCGATCCCATCGATGCCGGGCCTTTACATATTGCACGTTACACGGAGCCGTTCGCGCTGCTCGTCGCGCAACTTGCATACGAGGGGGATGGCGGGCCGGAGCTGGCGTATCGCTTCGAGCGGTTCGGAGAATAGAAGGTCAAGCTCGACTGGAGGAGCACAGAGAATGGAAATCACGAGGAATGGCTCCCGGCCCTCTGCCAAGGGACCGTCGGAGTGGTTCACCGGCACCGTGCGGATCGATCCGCTCTTCCAGGCACCCGATCCGGCGCTCGTTCAAGGTGCCAGCGTCACCTTCGAGCCGGGCGCGCGGACCGCATGGCACACGCATCCGCTCGGCCAGACCCTCATCGTCACGGCCGGCTGCGGCCGGGCACAGCGCGAGGGCGGACCTGTCGAGGAGATCCGCCCCGGTGACGTGGTCTGGTTCTCGCCCGGCGAGAAGCACTGGCATGGAGCCGCCCCGACTACCGCCATGACGCACATCGCCATTCAGGAGAAGCTCGACGGGAAGGTCGTCGACTGGCTGGAACAGGTCAGCGACGAGCAGTACCGGCAGTGATGACGGCGGGAGGTCGGTGCGGCAAGTCTGAAGCATCGCACCGTAATGCCCGGTCTTTGCGACCACGAAGGGCCATGGAGTAAACTGAGGCTCGTGGCGAACGCGAAGCAGGAAGTATTCAAGCTGCTGGAGACCCTCCCCGACGAAGCCTCGCTCGAGGACATTCAGTATCATCTCTACGTTCTCCAATGCATCGGGCGGGGCCGCCAGGATGTCGAAGCAGGCCGAACGCTGCCGCAGGATGAGGCCGAGCGGCGAATGGCCCGATGGCTCGAAAAGTAGTCTGGACCGAGACCGCTTGGCGCGATCTCGAGCGCTCCGCCGACTACATCGCCGAGGACTCCCCGGGCTACGCTGCTGGCTTCGTCGAGCGCGTTCGCGAACACGCCCGGTCGCTCGACGAGCTCACCCTTCGAGGTCGAGTGGTGCCCGAGCTCGGTGAGTCGAACGTGCGCGAGCTCCTCATCGGCAACTACCGTCTCATTTTCGAAGTTCAGGAGAAGACGGTCTACATTCTCGGCCTGATCCATGGCGCCCGAGATCTCGCGGCTCTATGGAGGCTCGAAGGTCGGTCTGGATCGGAGAAACCCTCGTAGCGCTCCATCACTCCGGGTGGCGACGGGCGTGCGCGGTGCTAGCCCGCGACCATCGCCAGGCTTCGAAGGCCATTGCGCGGCAGCCGGCGAGGGAGTACACTAGAGGGCGAAAATGAGGCGGCACTGGCGACACCGGCGCCAGGCGGCGGGAAGCCCGGATCTTGGCCGGATCGCGATTGACCGACCTTTTTCCGTCTTCTAGGATGGGGACGCCCGGATCGGCGAAGCGGTCGCCGGTCCCCGATCCCCGCCGATGCAGCCCCGAGGGTCGCCGGCGCTTCGCCGCCTCGAAGCTCGGAGCAGGTCCCAAGCGAGCACCAGCGTGCACGGAAGGTCCGTGCGAGATGACCAGCCGACGACCGGCGCCGACCCACCTCTGGCGCCCATAGGAGCGAACGTTCATGGCAGATCCCCGATCCGACCGAATGAAGGCCGTCGATACCGCCCTCACCCAGATCGAGCGCCAGTTCGGCAAGGGCTCGATCATGCGGCTGGGCCAGCGCGAGACGTTCGCGATCGAATCCATCTCGACCGGCTCGATCTCGATCGACCACGCCATCGGCATCGGCGGCTTGCCGTGCGGCCGGGTGGTGGAGATCTTCGGCCCGGAGTCGTCGGGCAAGACGACGCTCGCCCTCTCGGTGGTCGCCCAGGCCCAGAAGCGCGGCGGGATCGCCGCCTACATCGACGCCGAGCACGCGCTCGACGCCGAGTACGCGCGGAAGCTCGGCGTGGACATCGACAACATGCTGGTCTCGCAGCCGGACAGCGGCGAGCAGGCGCTCGAGATCGCCGAGATGCTGGTGCGCAGCAACGCCGTCGACGTGGTAGTGATCGATTCGGTGGCGGCGCTGGTGCCGAAGGCCGAGCTCGAGGGCGAGATGGGCGATTCGCACGTCGGCCTGCAGGCGCGCCTGATGTCGCAGGCCCTGCGGAAGCTCACCGCCATCGTCGCCAAGTCGCGGACCTGCCTGATCTTCATCAACCAGATCCGCGAGAAGATCGGCGTCATGTTCGGCAACCCGGAGACCACGACCGGCGGCCGGGCGCTGAAGTTCTACGCCTCCGTGCGCATCGACATCCGCCGCATCGCGTCGCTGAAGGAAGGCGAAGAGGTGATCGGCTCGCGCGCCAAGGTGAAGGTGGTCAAGAACAAGGTCGCGGCGCCCTTCCGCCAGGCCGAGTTCGACATCGAGTACAGCGAGGGGATCTCGAAGACCGGCGAGATCGTCGACCTCGGCGTCGAGCATAAGCTGGTGATCAAGAGCGGCGCCTGGTACGCCTACGGCGACATGCGCCTCGGCCAGGGCCGTGAGAACGCCAAGCAATTCCTGCGCGACAACCCGGACCTCGCCTCCGAGGTCGAGCTGAAGCTGCGCGAGAAGCTCGGCATGCCCATGCCCGCCGGCCTGCGCGAAGCCGCCGTCGCTGCGACAGGCGCGACCGCCACTCCGCCGGCAACGCCCGCCGCCGCGGCGACCGCCGCCGGAGCCACCCCCCAGCTCGCGGGCACCCGCCAGGGGTCGGCGCGCGACGGCGGCGCCGGCTAGCGTCGGAGGGCCTCGCGTGGATCTGCGCTATCCTCGCCCCGAGCAGCTGAGACGAGGGCACCATGATCGAAGTCAAGCTAACCGATGCTGAAGGCCACCTCGAAGAGCTGATCGCGGAAGCCGCCGCTGGAGAAGAAGTGGTCATCACCAGCGCCAGCGGCTCGGCAGTCCGGCTGGTGGCTCTTCCGCAGGAGGTCAGGGCTGAGCCGTCGCCTTCCGCCACGGTCATCGGACATGCCCTGGACCGGTTCATCGGCACCTGGTCGCCAGAGCAGGCAGCCGAGATGCTGCAATCGATCGAGGTATTCGAGCAGGTCGACGAGTCCTTCTGGACGTGAGACTTCTCCTTGACACGAACGCCTATACCGCCTTGCGCCTGGGGCACAGCGACGTCATTGAACGCGTTCAGCAGTCCGAGAAGGTGCTCCTGTCGGTCGTCGTCGCAGGTGAGCTGTTCTTCGGCTTCCGCTACGGCTCGCGCTACGAAGAGAACGCTGACGCACTTCGGGTGTTTCTTGGAGATCCGAACGTCGCGGTCGTACCCCTGACCTGGCGCACGGCGGAGCTCTTCGGGCATATCTCGGCCGCTCTACGCGAGCGGGGCACTCCCATACCGACGAACGACATCTGGTTGGCGGCCCAGGCGATGGAAGCACGCGCAACGCTGCTCTCGGCCGACCTGCACTTCGCGAAGGTCGATGGCCTCAGCTGGCTTTCCTTCTCCCTCGGCTGATTCATTTCTGAGCCGCCAGGTCGCGCGTGCCCACCAATCATGGCTGGGCCACCCCCTCCCCACCCCCGCCGCCGGCCGGCCGCGGCGGCAAGGGTCGAGGCCGTCTCGAATGGCGCTACCGCTGGCCCTGCCCGGCGGGATCGAGGGCCATGAAGGTCTCGGGCGCGGCGAGGCCGAGCCAGGGGTCTGACCGGGGAGTGAGGAAGAGGACGCTGTAGACCCGCTCGTTGAAGCGATCGAGATCCTCGACGTAGTGGCTCCTGGCGATCCAGGCGTGCAGCACGGCGTGGAAGAGGGCCTCGTTGCGCACGGTGTCGACGCCGACCAGGCGCTGGAATCGCCGGATCGCTCCGCGCCGGCTCGCGGGATCGGGATCGCGCGCCGCCTGCTTGCGCTCCAGCTCGGCGACGCTGTGGGCATCGAGCGCAGAGTCCTCTCCGTGGAGGCTGGCGATCCCCTCCCAGTCGACCCCGGCAACCTTCTGCTGCCGCCCGGCGATCGACAGGGCCGCCAGGGGCACCCTCTCGCTCGCGCTCTTGGTCGTCGCGAGGGAGGCGGCGTCGTAGGCGGTCGGGGTCACACCGGATCTGGGCCGCCGCCGCTCGTCTCGGGCCGCCTGCCGCGAGGCTCCCACGAGCTCGACGTCGCGGTCGAGCGCGGCATCGATGCGGGCCAGCTCCGCCTCGTGGAACCCGCCGAGCACGAAGGCGAACATGGGGTCGTCGAGCGTCGAGAGGCTGAGCGCCTGCTTCCGGTCGATCTCGAGCAGGCGCTGGAACGCCCGCGGCCCGTAGAGGCCGGGCAGCGCATCGACCAGCCGTCCGCGCGGGTCGAGCACGTAGTGGATGCTGTTGCCGGTGATCGTTCCCTTCAACGCCCGCCCGTCGCCGAAGTCGATCGTCACCTTGGGCACCGGCCGCTCCGAGCTCCAGTGCAGGACGAAGCCCTCGCGCAGCAGGCGCGACACTTCCTCGTTGCCGTACAGCACCGTGCGGAAGAACCGGCTGTTGGCGCAGCTCATCTCCTCGTCGAGGCGTCCCAGCTGCCGCAACGACAGGATGGGCCGGCCGGTGCGCCGGGCCGCCGCCTTGGCGCGCTCGAGGTCGGTGTACCAGAAGAGCCGGCTCGCCGCGCAGTCGCGCTGGGCACAGACCTGGTCGAGCCTCGCGCGGAAGCGGGCGTCATCCACCGGGCGCTCGGCCTGCGCCGCGAGCAGTGC
>DATNKH010000191.1:0-3904 GCA_035603475.1 Thermoanaerobaculia bacterium | reverse complement strand
TGGCGCCGGCCATGGCGATCGAGGCGGCGGAAATGGCGGTGCGGATCTTCGCCAACAGCGGCGAGCCGAACCATGTGCCGTTCTGGGTCCGCCGCGCCCAGGCCGCGGCTCGCCCGGCCTCGCGCTCCGAACGCGCACGGTCGTTCCTGGTGGCCGCGGTGGCGGCCTGGGACCGCCAGGACCTCGCCGGCATGGATGCGCCGCTGGAGGCGGCCCGCGCCGCGCTCTTCGACGGCGGCGGCGTTCCGGCGGCGGGCGCGGAGCCGGGCTCCGGCCCCCTCGTCCAGGCGCTCTGGCGATGGCACCACGCCCGCGGGTTGCAGGCGATGACGTGGATCGATGGCGCGGCGGTGGTCGAGCACCTGGGGCTGGCGCTGCGGTGCGGGCGGCGCCATCTCGCCAGCTACGAGGCCGCGGCGCTGTGGAACGACCTCGGGATCGGCCGCGTGCAGACCGGCGATCTGCCCCGGGCGGAGCGGGCCTTCCTGCACGCGCAGCGGCTGCTCGGCGGCTGCGACGGTCCGCGGCGGACGACGCTCGCGCTGCACAACCTGGCGGAGGTGCGGCTGCGTCGCGGGCGTACCGCCGGCGTGCGCGAGATCCTGGCGCGATCGACGGCGGAGAACCGCAGCGGCGGCAACCTGCGCGGCCTCACGCAGGACACGGAGCTGTGGGCGCGCCTCGAGCTGGTGCTCGGGCGGCCCGCGGAAGCCGCCGCCCTCTGCCGTGCCGCGGTCGCGCGTCTCGAACGCCGCCGGTCGCGATGGCGGCGCGGCGTGCTGGCGGTGCTGAACGCCCGTGCTCTCGGTTGGTTGGCGCGGCCGTCCGAGGCGGCGGCCGAGCTGGCGCTCGCCGGCGGCGAAGCGGTCGCCGAGCTCGAGCCCGAGGAGCGCCCCGCCCTCTGGGCACATGCCGGAGACCGTCCGGCCGCGCTGCGGGCCGCGGCCGCCCTGGGTCCGCCGTTGCGCGCGCTGTGGCAGGCGGCGCTCGCGGGTGAGCCGGTGCCGGTCGACACCTGGGAGGCGCTGGCGGGGCTCGAGCCCTACCGCGCGGCACGCCTGGTCTTCGATCTCGAGCGCGCGGCGGCCGGCGCGCTGCTAGCCCCCGCCGCCTGGCGGCGCCCGGCCATCGCCACTCTGCGCAGGGTGGGCGCCGCCGGCATGGCGGAGTGGCTGGAAAGCCGCGAAGCAGGGCCCTGGCAGGCCCTCGCCGCCTATGCCGCGCGGCCTGCCGGCGACCTGCGCGCCATTGCCGCCCTGCTGCGGCGATCCGGCGATCCGGATGCGCGGCTCGCGTGGATCCAGGCGGGGGAGGTGCGCGAGACGCCGGCCGGCGGCGATCCATCGCCGGCGCCGGCCCTGCTGGCCGCCGACTTGCCGGCCGGACGCCTGGAGCTGCACGGCCGCCAGCTCGATCCCGCTCTCACCGCCTGCTTCGCCCTTGCCGTCCGGGACCTGGCGGACGGCGGCGGCGGCCCGCGGCCGGTGGCTGGAAACGAGCCCCCGCTCCGTGGCTCTGATGACCCCGATGCCCCCGATGCCGGCCAAGATCTCGAGGCCGGCGAGGAGATCCGCCCCCGCGGCCCGGCCACCAGCCTGGTCGGCTCCAGTCCGAGCTTGCGCGCCGCCGTGGCGCGGCTCGCCCGCGTCGCCACGGCGGACATCCCGGTGCTGATCCGCGGCGAGAGCGGCACCGGCAAGGAGCTGGCGGCGCGCGAGATCCATCGCGCCAGCGCTCGCGCGCACGGTCCGTTCGTGGCAGTCAACTGCGCGGCGCTTGCCGAATCGCTGCAGCTCTCGGATCTGTTCGGGCACGTTCGCGGCGCCTTCACCGGCGCCGATCGTGACCGCGTGGGCGTCTTCGAAGCGGCGCGCGGCGGGACCGTGCTGCTGGACGAGATCGGCGATCTGCCGCTCGGCGCGCAAGGGCTGTTGCTGCGGGTGCTGCAAGAGAGCGAGGTGCGGCGCCTGGGAGAGAGTCTGCCGCGCCGGGTGGACGTGCGGGTGCTGGCCGCCACCCACCGCGATCTCGAGCGGGCGGTCGCCGGCGGCACCTTCAGAGAAGATCTTTTCTATCGGCTCAAGGTCGGTGCCGTGGATCTGCCGCCGCTGCGCGAACGCGGCGACGACGTGCTGCAGCTTGCGGACCTCTTCCTCTCCCGGCACCGACCGCCGCCGCGGTTGGCAGCCGCCACTCGCGATCGCCTGCGCGCCCACTCGTGGCCTGGCAACGTGCGGGAGCTCGAGAACGTGTTGCGCTTGGCGGCGGCGTTGGCTGGCGGCGGCATCATTCAGCCGGAGCATCTCGAGCTGCCGCGCGCCGCCGAGAGCGCGCCGCCGGCGGACGCTGCCGCCGCCTCCCATCGCTCCGGGGAGAGCGGCGCCGTGCCGCCCGCGGCGGCCGGCTCCTATCATCAACAGGTCGAGAGCTTGCGCCGCCAGCTCGTCGTCGCAGCGATCGCCGCGGCGGCGGGCAACCATGCAGAAGCGGCGCGGCGGCTGGGGATATCCCGGCAGGCGCTCTCCTACCTGGTACGTCAGCTGGGGTTGCGTTGAACGCTTCGATCACTTGGCTGATCCCATCCCGGGCTGCCATTCAGCGTCACCGCTGCGTCCCTCACCTCTCGTAGTGCGAGGGGTTACAACGCCAAGCTAGCGTTCAGCGCGGCGCGGCCGCTCGCGAGATAGGCGCGCAGCCTGCCGGCGATCAGCTCGAGCCCGGTCCGGTCTTCCTGGTCGAAGGCGGCCGGCTGATGCGAATCGATGTCCAGCACTGCGATCAGCTCGCCGCCGCCGTCGAAGATCGGCACCACGATCTCCGAGCGCGCCGCGGCATCGCAGGCGATGTGACCCGGGAAACGATCGACGTCGTCGACCAGCTGCGTTGCACGCAGCCTGGCGGCCGCGCCGCAGACGCCGCGGTCGAAGGTAATTTCAAGGCAGCCGAGCGGTCCCTGGTAAGGGCCGACGCGCAGCAGCTCCGGCGCCACCACGCGATAAAAGCCGGTCCAGCTCGCATACGGCAGCCGCTCATGCAGCAGGCAAGCACAGGTGGCCATCGCTGTCACGTCGTCGGCGATGCCCGCGAGCACGGCTTCCAGGTCGCGCAGGACGCCGGCATAGAGCGAGGTCTTCTCGAGGTTGTCCATACGCGAATTCTACGTCAATCCGGCGCGGGCGCCCAGGCCGATCGCGGGGCCGTGGGCCGTCCGCTGCAGCGCTTCGATCACCGCGCGGCCCGGCCCGCCTTGGCAACCGCAGCCGAGACCTTGATCGAAGCGAACGGCGTCAATGTCAGTATCGGCGGTATTGACTAAGACAAAGTCCCATCGAAGAGGGGGTGGGGGCGTCCCCTTCCCCCCGGAGGGTGGGAAGGGGATCGAGGGGATGCGGGGGAGATCCGATAGATGGCCGCGGCTCCTCCTGTCGCCAGTCGCGGCACTTCTTGCTGTACGCTTTGAGTAGGCCTCGAGAACCACATCACAGCGACAATTTCATGCCCCGGGCCGCCGGCAGGCGGTGGTAACTAGATCGCGGCGCCAGCATGGTGGCGGGCCGCTGCAACTATTGACATATGGCGGCGGTCATTTGATAATGACGACGTTTTGTTAAGACGACCACATCCAGTTCTCGCGCATTCGTCCCCATTACCAGCAGAGGAGGCATGAAGACAGACATGGCAGAGCCCCAGACGCCGGACCAGCAGGCCCCCGCCGAAGAGAAGCTGTTCACCTTGTCCGAGATCTCGCAGCGCACCGGCATTTCGATGCCGACCCTGCAACGTTACAAGAAGACATATCAGGACCGCCTCCCATCGGTCGGCGCCGGGCGGAAGCAGCGCTATCCGGAGCATGCGCTGCCGGTCTTCGCGGAGCTCCGCAGCGAGAACGCCGGCAGGCGCGGCC
>DATNKH010000190.1:0-3336 GCA_035603475.1 Thermoanaerobaculia bacterium | reverse complement strand
CGAGATCGGCCTGCGCATGGCGCTCGGCGCGGCGCGCGGACGGGTGCTGGCGCTGGTGCTCGGCGACACCCTGCGGCTGATCGCGATCGGCGTCGCGACCGGCCTGGCGGCGGCCCTCGCCACCACCAGGCTGGCGGCAAGCCAGATCTACGGCCTGACCGCCTTCGACCCGCCGACGGTCGCCGTCGCGACCCTGGTGCTGGTGGCCGTCGCCCTGATCGCCGGCTTCCTCCCCGCCCGCCGCCCCGCCGACACGTCGCCGATGGCGGCGCTGCGCTACGAGTAAGGAGTGGGGATTGCGATTTGACGAGCGCCCCCAAAGATACTAGGATGGTATAGGCTTAAGAAATCTCCTGATTTGGCCGGGACGCAGTAGATTGTTGCGGGATGCAATCCTATGGAAAAACTTGGTCTGTACCTGCGGGCAGCTGTCGCGTTATCCACGGTTTTCATCGCTAGCTGTGGCGGCGGCTCGGCCGGTCCGACCTCGCCCGCTCAGACTGCCAACGTTGCGGGAAGTTGGAGCGGCACCTCCACCATGACCGTGACTTCCGGTCCGCCTTGCATTGTCGGGCAGCCGTTCACGGCGACGACCAAGGCGCAGATCGCGCAGAGCGGCGCCGCGATCTCAGGCACTCTGGGTGCGAGGCAGTGCTCGTTCCATGGGATGGTGAGCGGCACGACGATCAGCTGGACCCAGGACGCCCAGCAGGCGAGCTTCATCTGCCAGGCTGCCTATTTCATCCCATGCTTCGACCAGGGTGGTGGGATCCAGCTCATCGACGTCACCGGGGGAACGAGCAGCCTGGCCGGCACCGTCTCGGGCAATCAGATCAGCGCGTCCGGCTCGGAAACGGACAACCTCCGCGATCCGGCCACCGGTCACGTGACCGGCACGCTGCAATATAGCGTGCAGCTTACACTTCAACGACAGTAGGTCTCGGCCGGCAGGTCACGCCGTGGCGCGGCGGGGTTCGGCGGGCTGGACGTCGTCGAGCTCGACGGCGACGAGCTTCGAAACTCCCTTCTCTTCCATGGTGACGCCGTAGAGGCAGCCGGCGACCTCCATGGTGATCTTGTTGTGGGTGATGATGATGAACTGGGTGTCGCCGGCCAGGTCGCGCAGCAGGTCGACGAAGCGGATGGTGTTGACGTCGTCGAGGGGGGCGTCGACCTCGTCGAGAATGCAGAACGGCGAGGGCTTGGTCTGGAAGAGGGCGAAGAGCAGCGCGATGGCGGTGAGCGCCTTCTCGCCGCCGGAGAGCAGCATCAGGTTCTGCAGGCGCTTGCCGGGAGGGCGGGCGACGATCTCGATGCCGCTCTCGAGCACGTCTTCGTCGTCCATCAGGCGCATCTCGGCCTCGCCGCCGCGGAAGAGGCGGGCGAAGACCACGCCGAAGCTCTGGTTGACCAGCTCGAAGGTGGCGCGGAAGCGCTCGCTCGAGGCCTCGTTGATCTCGCGGATGGTGCGCCGCAGGCTGTCGACCGATTGCGCCACGTCGGCGCGCTGCGTGGTCAGGAAGCGCTGACGCTCCTCCTGCTCGTCGTGCTCCTGGACCGCGAGGACGTTGACCGGTCCCAGGCGCTCGAGGATCGCCTTGCAGCGGGCCAACTCGGCCTCGAGCTCGGCAAGGTCGGAGATCGCCGGCGGCGCCGGCAGCGCCGGCTTCGCCGGTAGGTCGATCGGGTCGATTGGCGCCAGGGTCGCCGCGGCGCCGGCCGGCTCGCCGGGATGGGACGGCAGCTCCTCGCCGAAGTGCTCGCGGTAGGTCATGGCGACGTGCTCGGCGTCCTGGCGCAGGCCGGCGCCGGCGACGCGCAGCTCCTCGATCTCGGTGCGCACCTGGTCGCGGCGGGCGCGGTGACCGGCCAGGCGCTCGTCGAGGTCGCGCACCTCCTGACGGTGGGCGTCGAGGTCCTCCTGCTCCGAGAGCACCGCATCCTCGGCGGCGTCGCGCTGCTCGAGGGCTTGCTGCAGCTCGGCGTCGGCGCGGCCGAGGGCGGCGTCGAGCTGCTCGCGGCGCGCCCCCAGGCGGTCGGCCTCCTCGCGCCAGGCGGCCACCTGGCGCCTGCCGTTCTCGACCTCGGCGGCGAGGCGCGCCACTTCGCGGTCGTGCGACTCGAGGCGCTCGTCGAGCAGCTCGAGCCGGCTGCGGTGGCCGGCGCTGGCGGTGCGCAGGGCTTCGCGCGCGCCGCGGGCCGACTCCTGCTCCTGGACGGCGCGCTCGAGGCTCTCCTCGATCGTCACGTGGCGCCGCTCGGCGGCGGCGAGATCCTGCTCCACCTGGGCGCGGTGCTCGGCGACGCGCTCGATCTCGCGCAGGGTCTCGAGCTGCTCGGCGGACAGGGTCTCGCGCTCGGCGTCGAGGCGGCGATGTCGCGCCGCGGCGTCCTCCTCGCGCGCGCGGCCGACGGCGAGCTCCTGGCGCAGCTGGGAGGTCTCGTTCTGCAGCCGGTTGGCGTCGCCGGCGAGCGCGGCGCGCTGCGCCACCAGCCGGTCGAGCTCGGCGGCGGCACGATCTTGCTCGGCCGCGAGCTCGGGGATGGCGCGCTCGAGAGCGGCGAGCTCGCTCTCACGCTCGAGGACGCCGGGGGTCACGGTCTCGCCCTCGACGTGGAAGGTGCCGGCCTGCACCCAGACGCCCTCGCGGGAGAGGAAGGCGACGCCGGGATGACGGCGGGCCAGCCGCTCGGCGTCGGCGGCGGAGCGCACCAGGAAAGCGGGCGGCAGCGCGGCGGCGAGAGCGGCCGGCAGGCGCAGGGCTTCGCCCAGCGACAGCAATACCTCCGGATCGGCCAGGTCGGCGACCTGCGGATGATCGGCCGGGGCGTGGCCTGCCTGGCCCGGCAGCTCCGAGACCGCGGGCTCTCCCGTCTCGAGCAGGATGGCGCGCGAGCGGCCGGCCAGGGCGCGGGCCAGGTCCAGGGCGCTGGACCCCGGCGGCAGCAGCACGGCATCGCTCAGTCCGCCCAGGTAGACGTCGAGGCTGCGCTCCCAGCCGAGAGCGGCGTGCGCTTGCTCGGCGAGGAAGGAGGGGTTGGCGAGGCCGGCGTCGGCAAGCGCGGCGAGCAGGACGCCGCGGCGCTCGGCGTGGGCGCGCGCCAGGTCGGCGAGCAGGCGCTGGCGCTGGCGGGCGCCGCTGATCTCGCCTTCCAGGGCGCGCTTGCGGTCGCCGGCCTCGGCCTCGCGCCGCAGGGTGGCTTCGAGGGCGGCGCCGACGCGCTGCTGCTCCTCGACACGCGCGGCGAGGCTGCCGTCGACCGCGGCGGTGCGCTCGCGCGCGAGCTCCAGCGCCTCGGCGGCCTGGCGCAGCTCGTGGGCGCGGCGGGCGAGCT
>DATNKH010000189.1:0-3505 GCA_035603475.1 Thermoanaerobaculia bacterium | reverse complement strand
TCGCGGGGACGCCGCCGCTCGGCGGGCTCGGCCCGCCGGCGCTGGCGCTCGCGCGCTGGGGCGCGGGCGGCGGCAGCCGGCGGGTCGCGGACCCTCGCCGCGCCGCGGAGCTGGCGCGGCACCTGGCCGCGCGCTGGGGTGACTTCATCGCCGAAGAGCTGACGCCGGGAGCGGAGGACCGCGAGTGGTTGGACCAGATGCCGCCGCCCGCCCCCGAACCCGCCGAGGGCGGCGGCCCGGGATAGTGGGTCAGTCTCCTCGCGAGGGACCATCCGCTCCTGCCTCCTTTGGGCGAGGGGTCGCGAACTCCAAGGTCCGTTCCCATGGGACCCCTCGCCCAAAGGAGGCAGGAGCGAATGGTCCCTCGCGCACTGACCCACTACCTCATCGCGGGAGGCGCGTAGTGCTCGGTGGTATACTTGCACGCCCGCGCCAGGGCTCTTCCGGGTCCATAGCTCAGCGGTTAGAGCGTCCGGCTCATAACCGGCAGGTCCCTGGTTCGAATCCAGGTGGACCCACTTCGAGGGTATGACCTCGGTTTTCTGCCGCGACGCGCCCGCCCGGCGACTCCCGGAGAGAGCCCCATGTCAGCCCTGGCCTCAGGGAGATGCCGCACGTCCACCCCGGCCGTGCGGCGGGGGCGGCCGCCGGCCGGCGCCGCGGGCCGAAGAGAGGAGCTGTGTCTGTCGATGAATTCCAACCTGGAAACCGTCGTGGAGCTGCAGCAGGCCATCCGCCAGATCCGGGAGGCCGAGCAGCGGCTGCACGGCATCCCTGACTGGATGCGCGGCCTGCACGACGAGCACGCGGCGAGCAAGGCCGAGATCGGCGATCTCGAGCAGGCGGTGGAGGACGCGGCACGAGACCGGCGCACGGCCGAGGCGGAGGTGGACGACGCCCAGGAGAAGCTGAAGAAGTACCAGCAGCAGATCAATCGCGTCAGCACCCAGCGGGAGTACGGCGCCCTCTTGCAGGAGATCGATACGGTCAGGGCACAGATCGCGGGTTACGAGGACCTGGCGTTCTCGTCGCTCGAGCTCCACGATCAGAAGAAGCGGGAGCTCGAGGAGAAGCAGGAGGGCTTCCGCGATCTCGCCGAGCGCTATGCCGCCGAGCTGGCGCGCTGGGAGAGCGAGAAGCCGGCCATCGCCCAGCAGGTCAGCGCGCTCGGCGAGCGGATCGGCGTCCTGCGCCAGCAGCTTCCGCGCCAGGTGCTGGCGCAGTTCGAGCGCATCCTGGAACGCAATCCGGCCGGCGCCCTGGCGCCGGTGCGGCTCATCGAAGGGCCTCGGCGCGGGCCGCGCGAGTGGCACTGCGGCATCTGCAATTACCGCGTCAGGCCCCAGGTCGTGGTCGAGATCCGCAACGGCGACAGCCTGGTGCAATGCGACAGCTGCAAGCGCATCCTCTATATCGAGGAGGCGGCGAGCTAGTGGCCCGCGGGCCACTGGCGCCCACGGCGATCTCGTGGAGTCCGTAGAGCCAGGCACGGCCGCGCCCGGCGAGCGCCTGGCGGCGATCCGGCGGCGCATCGCGGCGGCCTGCGACCGTGCCGGCCGCGACCCCGCGGCCGTGGTCCTGGTCGGGGCGAGCAAGACGCAACCGGCCGCGGCGCTCGCGCCTTTCGTCGCGGCGGGTCTCTCGGTGCTGGGCGAGAACCGGGTGCAGGAGGCTCTGGCCAAGCGGCGCGAGCTCGCCGCGGACCACCGGCTGCCGCGCGTCGAGTGGCACCTCATCGGGCCGCTGCAGACCAACAAGGCGCGGCACGCTCTCGACCTCTTCAGCTGCGTCCACTCACTCGACCGGCCGGCGATCGCCGCCGCCCTCGACCGCGAGGCGGCGCGGCGCGACGCGCCCTTGAGTGCCTTCGTCGAGGTCAACCTCGGGGAGGAGCCCAGTAAGCACGGCTTCCCGCCCGCCGGGCTGGCCGCGGCGCTGCGGCCGCTGCGCGACCTCGCCTACCTGCGCATCGTCGGACTGATGGCGATCCCGCCGTATACCGACGACCCCGCGGCCGCCCGCTCATGGTTCCGGCGCCTGCGCGAGCTGCGGGACGACCTCGGCAGCCGGCCCGAATGGGCGGGCTGGCCGGGATGGTTGTCGATGGGCATGAGCGACGACTTCGAGGCGGCAATCGAGGAGGGCGCCACGCACGTACGCATCGGCACAGCGCTCTTCGGCCCGCGACGGCACCTTGTTTAGAGGAGGGGCATTCAAGCCTCCCCGTCCACGAGGAGACGCGCCATGAAGAAGAAGGTACAGAAGCTGGATCTCCACCGCGAGACCCTGCTTGCTCTCAGGACCGATTGGCAGCCTGGACAAGTGGTCGGCGGCTACACCGGTGGCGGACCCACGTGTCCGCCGCGCTCCTGCGTCAAGACGCTCTGCACTTGCGGGTAGGGAAGATGCCCCGGCCCGGGCCGCGGCCATGGCCGACGGCCTGGGCCTCGCCTCGTCAGCTCACCACGCGGGCGGACGCGAGCACCATCCAGGCGATCTCCGGATGGACGATGTCGCTGTGGGCGCCCGCCGGCGGACCGCCCTGGCTGATGATGGCGTTGCTGTCCAGGTTGAGGAACGAACCGATCCCGAACGGATACTTGGTGCCGACGGGACCCATGAAGGCCGGGGCGGCGCCAACCGCCTGCGCGCCGTCGTGGCCCATGCCGCCCCAGCGAAACAACAGATCGACCAGGCCCGCGGAGTCGTCGCGCGCCGCGATCGAAGCCAGCGGGTAGGCAGTGCCCACTGCCAGGTCCTTGGCCGAGTAGGTAACACAGAGAGGACCGTCGACGCGCGCACTCATCCCCGCCAGCGCGCCGCTGCGGCTCGGGTCCTGCGGCAGCTTGAGCGCAAAGGCGAAGTGTGAAAAAGCTCCCTGCAGGAGCACGACGCTCTCGACGACGCGCGGTGGTTCCGGCCGCAAGGCGGTCAGGGCGAACGAGACCAGGCGCGCGCCGAAGCTGTGGCCGATGAGATGCACCTTGAGGCCGGCGCTCTTGTCCTGGAGGCGGTTGAGGACCGGTCCCAGGCCAAGCTGCCCGACCGTGCCAGCGCGCTTCTTCATCTCCCAGTAGGAAGCGACCCGGAGAGCTTCTTTGGCGCCGTTCCACAGCCCCCCGAAGATGTCACCCAGGCCGGCGATGCCGCCGGTGCGCTGCTGAGGAACCAGCGCCGAAAAACGCCTGAAGACGTCGATCGCGTCTTGTCCCAAGAGACCCGAGGCTTCGCCATTGTCCTCCGGCGCTGCCTGCGGCGCTCCCGTGCCAGCAGCGGCTGCTGGCGCGCTCGCCGGGGGCATTCCCGGTGCAGGCGTACCGGTGAGCTGGCCGATCAGCCTTTGGAACTGCTCCAGTGCCTGCTGGTCCTTTGGCCGGTCACGCAACAGTTGCGCCATGGCGTCGAGCGCGGATTGTTGATCCGCCTCGGTGAAGACGCTCTTCAGGTTCAGCACCAGCTGATCGTCGGAAGGAGGCGCCGCGGCACCGGCTCCCAGGCTGGCCGC
>DATNKH010000188.1:0-2038 GCA_035603475.1 Thermoanaerobaculia bacterium | reverse complement strand
TGCAGCACCTCGCCGCTGAGCAGGAAGTTGTACGCCAGGTGCCCGGCCAGGTCGGCCGGCACCGCATCGCCCGCCGCTACCAGCACCACGCCCCGGACCACCGTGCGGCTGTGGTCGCGCGCGGGGAACTCGACCTCGAGCCGCGCCGGCAACGGCGCCGCGCCGGCGGGCAGGTCCGTCGAGACGCCGCGGAAGCTCGCCAGCCACTCGACGTCTTGCGGCGGCGGCGGCGCGAAGACCTGGTCGAGGAGGCTGCCCATGTCCTGGCGGTCGGTGCCCTCGACCGCGGCGATCACGAAGCGCGCCAGGCCGCCGCACTTGTTCCGCGTCCAGACCTCGAAGTAGTCGAGGTTCTCATCGGGGGTGTGGGTGGGTGGCCCCGACCTCAGGTTCCCGCCAAGGTCGACCGGATCGATCTTGGTGAGGGTCGAGATGAGCGCTCCCAGGCCGTCCGCCTGCCGCCAGAGCCGGTAGCCGCCGCCACCGTGCGCATAGAAGACCAGGTAGAGGTTCCTGGGCAGGCGCTCGCCGCCCGGGTAGTGCCAGATCTCGAGCGGCCAGAAGGCCATGCCGCAGTCGGTCTTGATCACGTCCGCGGGCCCGCCGCCCGGCTCGCCGTGCAACAGCCGCATCCGGGCCCGGTCCTCCGTGATGTTGCCGTACTCGGCGCGGATGGCGGCGAGCCGCGCCTCCCACTGCGCCTTGAAGGCATTGCGGGCGCTGCCGGGGACCGGGTTGCGCGCCTCCCAGAACCGGTGGATGAAGCCGTCGCGCTGGTAGTCCCTGGTCAGCGCCAGGAACTGCCGGCGCTCGTCCTTGCCGATCAGCAGGGCGACCTCGTCGAGCCAGTCGCGGTACTTGGGATCGAGAGCGGCGAGGCGGGCCCGCGTGTCGTCCGCGCGCAAGGACGGCGGCGTCCCCAGCGAGAGAACGATCATCAGCGCCGCCGCCAGCAGAGACGCGATTGCGCGCATGGTGCAAGTGTCCCTCCAAGCAAGCCGCGCGCCACGGGAGCGTGTATTCTACGCGCCGAGGAGGGTGGCTGCCGATGAGTGAAAGCCCGGCCGGCGCGCACGGCCTGCTGCAGAGGTACCTGGACGGCCTGGCCGGCGAACGTCGCGAAACTACCTCGGGTCGTGACGGTCACGACGGGCGCGAGCTTGGCGAGCGCGGCGAGCGCCGGGAGCGCGGCGGGCATCCCGCGGCCGTCGCGGCCGCCGCCGCCTACTACGCCGCACTCGACACGGTCGCCGCCGGCTCGCCCGGCATCGCCAGCGCCATCGTGCGCGAGCTCGCCGACCAGCGCCACAACCTCAAGCTCATCGCCAGCGAGAACTTCAGCTCGCTCGCCGTTCAGCTGGCCCACGGCAACCTGCTCACCGACAAGTACGCCGAGGGCTATCCCGGGCACCGTTTCTACGCCGGCTGCGACAACGTCGACGTCATCGAGAGCGAAGCGGCGGCGCTCGCCTGCGAGCTGTTCGGCGCCGAGCACGCCTACGTGCAGCCGCACTCGGGGGCCGACGCCAACCTGGTGGCCTTCCTGAGCGTGCTGTCGGCGCGCGTCGAGCGGCCGCTGGTCGACGAGCTGGGTGAGAAGAACCTGGTCAAGATCGCCGCCGGCGACTGGCAGCGCATCCGCGCCGCCTACACCGGCCAGCGGCTGCTGGCGATGGACTACTACTCCGGCGGCCATCTCACCCACGGTTACCGCTACAACGTCTCGAGCCTGCTCTTCGACGCCCACAGCTACAGCGTCGACCGCGGCAGCGGCCTGCTCGACATGGACCAGGTGCGCGCCCGCGTGCACGAGGTGCGGCCGCTCATCCTGCTCGCCGGCTACAGCGCCTACCCGCGCAAGATCGATTTCGCCCGCATGCGCGAGATGGCGGACGAGGTGGGCGCGGTGCTGATGGTCGACATGGCGCACTTCGCCGGCCTGGTGGCCGGCAAGGTCTTCCGCGGCAACTACGATCCGGTGCCGTTCGCGCACATCGTCACCTCGACCACCCACAAGACCCTGCGCGGTCCGCGCGGC
>DATNKH010000187.1:0-4007 GCA_035603475.1 Thermoanaerobaculia bacterium | reverse complement strand
GATGGGGCAGGCGACGCGTCCCCTGGCTGGTTCGCCAAGGCCGCATAGGCCAGGCGAAGCTCTTCGTCGACGAAGTCGGTGTTCGGCACGCGGCTCCGCACCGCCCGCAACAGGTCGACGGCCCGCTGCGCCTGGCCCTGGTCCCGCAGCACGCGCGCCAGGGAGACCACCATCTCCACCGGCTGCTCCCCCCGCGCGCGCTGCGCCTGCGCCAGCAGGGCTTCCAGCTGCGCCACCGCGCCGCGCCGTTCCGCGATGCGACCGAGGCCGCGGAACGCCTCCGCCGATTCCGGGTCGATCGCGAGCATGCGGCGATAGGCCTCCTCGGCGGTGTCGTCCGCGCCCGCGGCGCTCGCCATGTCCGCGGCCCTCGATTGCAGGCGAAGATCGCGGGGCGACCGGGCCGCCGCAGCCTCGAGCACCGCCACCGCCCCGTTCCCGTGGCCCTCCTGCTCGAGCAGGTGAGCCGTGCACTCGGCTGCCGTGGTCTCATGCCGCCGGGAGTCCCGCGCGCACAGCTCCTGCGCCGCCATGGCTGCCGCCTGCGGGCCGTGCAGGCTCGCGGCCAGCGCCACGTACTCCGCGGCCGGCTCTTCCAACAGGGACGAGTCCCGCGCGGCGAAGTAGGAGCGGTACTCTTCGAGTGCCTGCGCGGCGCCCGCGGCGTCCGCCGTCGCGAGCAAGATGCGCACGCGGACGAGGTGCGCCAGGCCGGCAATTCGCGGGTCGCTGTTGCCGGCCAGGTCGGAGGCCAGGCCCCGGAGGTCGGCTTCGCGTCCGGTCGCGAGCAGCAGGTCGCCGAGCGCGAGCACGAGGCGCGGGTCCTGGTTCCTTTGCCAGGCGGTGCGCAGCGTCGCGACGGCCGCGCTGTCGCCTTTCCCCGCCGGGGGTGCCGCACCGCCTCCGCCTTGGCCCGCCGAGGCGGCCTGGGCGGCCTGGAACTCCGCCAGCCAGAGAATCGCTTCGACGGACGGCAGGTCAACGCCGGCGGCGAGCCACGCCTCGAGATGCCTCGCGCGGGGTGCGTCGAGGCCGGCGATCTCATAGGCCTCG
Source organism: Thermoanaerobaculia bacterium (assembly GCA_035603475.1). Lineage (GTDB taxonomy): Bacteria > Acidobacteriota > Thermoanaerobaculia > Multivoradales > UBA5704 > JASLEW01. The sequence goes on along the minus strand of DATNKH010000187.1, from coordinate 2,954 downwards.
GCGAGTGCGCGCCAGGTCTCCTGGCGATCGGGCTCGCGCCGCTGGCGCTCCTCGAGCACCGTCACCATTGCCGGCGCCAGGCTGAGGTCCCCATGGAACCGGCCGTTGACTTTCGCGAACCACGCCCAGATCGACGCCGGCAGATCGCGCGCCGGCGTCTTGGCGAGAGTCTCGAGGTAGTAAGCCCGCGCCGTGGCATGCTCCTGGCACCCGGCAAGGGCGCCGAGCGACTCGTGCGCGCTGCCGCCGGCGTCGGTGCCGTCCCAGGGCAGCAGGCGCAGCAGCCGCAGCTTCGCGTCGCAAGCCTGGTCGCCGAGCCCGCGAACGGCGGTCAGAACGGCCTGCCGGCGCTCGCTGGTTGGCAGCGCCGTCAGGGCGCTCGAGAGCCCCGCTTCGTCACCGGCGGCGGCGCCGGCGCCCTCGCCGAGGGTTGCCGCACGCGCCCTCACCGCCGGGTCTTCCGCGCGTTGAACCGCGGTCTCCAGGCAGCGCTGTGCCGCCGCCCGGTAGACGCCCGCGAGATCGGTGAGCAGCTTCCCGCACAGCTCGACCCGCGCCAGATCGATGCCGGGTCCGGAGAGCGAGCGCTCGACACGCAGCTGAGCGCCGGCAGGATCGCGAGCCGCGTCCCCCCATCGCAGCCAGGCGTCCAGGGCGCCGGCGCTCGCCGGCTGGCGGTCGAGCCACGCGTTGGCGAGATCATGCAGCCGCGCCGCATGGTGCTGATCCTGGTAGAAACGCACCGCCAGCTGCCAGGTCTCCGCCCGCTCCGGGTGGCGCCCGAGCGCGCCCTCGACCAGCTCGGCCGCGCGCTGGGTCTGCTCGCGCCTGGCGAGGATCTGCAAGGAGCGAGCGAGCACCTTCGGATCGTCGGGGAATCGGTCGAGGAGGCCGAGCACGTAATCGTCGTGCTGCTCAGGAGGCACCTCGGCTTGCAGCGACGCCATGTAGGGAGCGGCGCTCTCCGGAGCGGCCTGCTTCCACTCTTCGACGATGCGTCGAGCGATCTGCTTGGCGCGGGCGGCAGCCGCCGCCTCGTCGACGGGAGCTCCGCCGGCTTCGGCCTGGGCGCGCGTGCGGTCGAGCACGATCTCGGCAATGATCAGCAAGCTCCAGACCTGCGCATCCTCGAGATGCTGGTGGGCCGCGGCGCGCAACTCGCCGATCTGGCGCTGCCGCTGCTCGATCGTCATCCCGGCAGGCGGCGAGCCTTCCTGCGCCCGGACCGGCAGGGAGAGGCCGGCAAGTGCCAGGCTGGCGATCAGCATGGCCACGCCCGCCGGTCGCAGTGGACTGCGTTCGACCAGGCGGAGCTTGGCTGCCATGGGCAAGGTTCCGGGGCGACAGGACGACAGTTGATTCCATGCTATCCGGCGCCGCCAGGGCGGTGCAAGCGGCCCGCGCTACGCCGGTACCCGCCGGCGGGAGTATCCTGGAAGCGGCATGATCGAGGCGGTCACCTTCGACGTTACGCACACCCTCGTCCACTGCCCGCGGCTCGGGGAGATCTATTCCGAGGTGCTGGGCCGTCACGGGGTCGAGGTCGCGCCGGCCGAGGCGCTGCGGCTGATCGGGCTGGTCTGGCGGGAGATGGCATGCTCCGCCGATCCGTCGTGCGATCGGTTCAACGCCCATCCCGAGGGGGCGCGCGGCTGGTGGCAGCGCTTCCTCGCCCGGTTCTGCGAGCACCTGGAAGCGCCGCCGCCGTCCCGCTTCGCCGCCGCGGAGCTGTTCCACCGCTTCGGCACCGCCGACGCCTGGGAGGTCTACCCCGAGGTGCCCGAGGTGCTGGACGCGCTACGCGCCCGCGGCCTACGGCTGGGCGTGATCAGCAACTGGGACACGCGGTTGCCGGAGCTGCTGCGGCAGCTCGACCTGGCGAGGCGCCTCGACGTGCTCGCGTACTCCTCGGCAGTGGGGGTCGAGAAGCCCGATTCCCGCATCTTCCGCCGCGCGCTGCGCGAGCTGGGAGTGGAGCCCCGCGCCGCGCTGCACGTCGGCGACAGCCGTCTCGAGGACCTCGAGGGCGCCATCGCGGCAGGCATGCGCGCGCTGCTGCTGGTGCGCGGCAGCCGCCCCGCCGCTGCCGGCGCGACGGGCGCGGCCGGCGCCGCCGGCACGGCGGGCACGGCCGGCAAGCAGCGCTCGCCACGCGAGCCTTCGGGCCTCCGCGACCTCTCGCCGCTGCCGGCGCTGATCACTGCCGGCGCCGCCCGCGGCGCCTCGCGATGACCGCCCGCGGCGCGTCGCGATGACCGGCGGTGCTCCCTGGTCGGCCAGGCGGCGATGTGATAAACTCAGGAATCCAATGAAGATCTCCACCAAGGGCGAGTACGGTCTCCGCGCCATGTTGCACATCGGGATGCACGGCGAGACCAGCCCGGTGACCAGCCACGAGATCGCCCGTCACCAGGCGATCCCCGAGCCCTACCTGCGCCAGATCCTGGCGCTGCTGTCGAAGGACGGCCTCATCCACTCCAACCGCGGCCCGCAGGGGGGGCACGTGCTGGGGCGGCCCGCATCGCAGATCACGATGCGGCACATCCTGATGACCCTCGAGGGACAGACGACCTCGGTGGACCAGATCCTCGCCCTTCCCTGCCACATCGAGATCGGCTCCGAGCACTGTGCGATCCGCGAGGTGTTCCTGGAGGTGAAGGCGGCGGTCGAGCGCATCCTCTCGGCGACGACCCTCGAGCACGTGGTCGCCCGCCAGCGCCACATCCTCTCGCAGGGCATCTCGGTGCCGCACGATCTCGCCGCGTTCTCGTTGCTGCCGATCATCTCGGACGCGGCCCTCCCGCCCACCACTCCCCGCGGCCGTTGACCCCGCCGCCAGGGCCGCCGCCAGGTTCCCCTGGCTTTAGCTGGTGCTCCTACCCCTCCCCCCTCGCTTTGGGCGAGGGTCCAGGTCCAGGCTGTGGTGTCGGAGGACTGCGGACCCTCGCCCAAAG
>DATNKH010000186.1:0-3923 GCA_035603475.1 Thermoanaerobaculia bacterium | reverse complement strand
GAGCCCCTCCCGCCGAGGGGCTCTTCTTCTACCAACCAAGATACTAGGAGGGCCAGGGTGGAGGGATCCCCGGAGGCCCCCAACGAGCCCCCCCTACGTCAACTGCTGCTCGAGCGCCTGGACCGTCCGGCAACCCCATGGGGGAGCCATACTGTGGCGATCCGATCTGCTACAACAAGAATGTCTAGGAGACACGTGCCCAATGCGAAGACCGAACGTTAGCAGAGCCGCCGCCATCACGTCAGTCCTGCTTGTCACGCTATCGGCCTGCGGCTAGGCGGCTGAAAAACCCGCCGTTTGCCCGCGTTGCGCTCGAGCTCGTGGCAGGCGACCCCGGCATCAGATAACCAGAATGCGTCGCAGTTTCTCGAGGCAGACGCCAAGGGGCGAGTCTTTCTCCTGCACGGCGACACCCTCGAGGTCGACCAGATTCTGCCGTCGGGAAGAATCGTCGCTGGGCGCACGCCGCACGGCAAGGAAGCGAGCGACGCCGCGGTGATGGATGCGGCACTCAGCCCCGATGGAAGCTCATGGCTGGTCAGCACCGGGCCCGACGAGCTCATGCTTCTGAGCGGCGAGGATCGACGTCAGCTTCCGACGCCGCACTGGTGGGTTTCCGCCTTGGCCTACACCACCGATGGACCGGTCGTCGCGGTGCTGCCGGCGTGGGTGGGCGGCGCCGACACGACCGGCCAGGCAGAGTGGGGGCAGGCCTCCGTTTCTCCTCCGGTTCGATGACCAGAAGTGGCAGACCCTGAGCGTGCAGGAACCCCTCGATGACCAGACGCGGCAGACCCATGGTGCGCAGGATCCCCCGGCGGTGCCTTCACTCGAAGAAATCAAGGGGGAACGCGACACCAGACTGGCGGCGGAGCGGAAAGGGGCACTCTGGACGATGCAGCAGAATGCGTACCTCCTCAAGCGGTATTCCAGGCAGGGCGCCGTCGATGAGTCCGTCGCCGTGAACGGCGGCCGCGTGCAGTGGAAGGATCGGACGGAGGAGGACTCCGGTCAGCCTAGCCGGCGAGCACCTCGCGCACCTTCCGGTTACGGGGAGGCAGTGCTCGATGGTCTGTCCGAGCCGGCGGTGCGCCGCACTGTCGAACCCTGCGGCGAGGCTCGCCGACTGACCGAGTCTGGACACGCCGCAGCGTCAGCCCTGGTTGGTGGGTGCAGGTGTCCCGCGCTCCAGCTCGACGCCCGCCTCAGCTTCCGTTATCGTGCACTTAACGAAAGCTGTTTTCAGGGAGGTCGTGCCAGCGTCGTCCTCGACAACCAGAATCGCGTCGGACATCACCATTTCAGAGCGTTCGCGAAAGTCCTCCTATAAACCCGGTGCGCGATGATCAGGCAGCGTGACAAATGGCCGGCCCCTAGCGGGCCGAGGGCGAGGCCCCGCCCCATGTCGAGGACCCGCTTGGCGGCCTGGACCGGCACGTGCGATCGCCTGCTCGAGGCGGCGCAGGTTGACCTGGCTGAGCTGGTCGTGGAGCCGCGGCAGGCTCTCGGCGATCTTGTCGGCGAGCGCGCGGGCGTGGGTAGCGGTCCGGTCCGCGCCGAGGTAGTTGTAGACGGCCGAGCTGAGGGCCGGCGCCTGGCCGGCGTACAGCCGCCGCTTGGCGTCGGCCGCTGCGATGCTGTCCGTCAGAACAGCGAGCTGCCTGCCTCGAGCATGTACCCGACTTTACCGTCGGGCGTCACGTGCAGGGACCCGAACAGCTCCAAGGGCAAGCTCGGGGTCTGGCGGGACCAGACCTGCAAGTTTTCTTCGCCGAAGGCGACAATTCGTCGTGTTTCCACTTCAGCGGCTTCGGAGTAAAGCACGTCGAGCGACGCTACGCGCCCTGAGCCATCGGTCGTGGCCCGGAAATAGACCGTTTGCGGGGAGCGCGGAAGCTCGCCGGCGAACCGGCGGCTCTTGAGCGTTGAGCGCAGACGATTGCATGTGTGGCGCGGAGCAACGAACAGGATCTCCCTGGGACCGCTGAGAGCTATTTCCTGCAGTCTCTTCGAGGTTTGCCGAAACTTTGCAATGTCCTCGTTCGCCAGGCGGGCCTCTGTCATCATGGCAAACTGCGCGAACTCCTCTGAGGACGCCCCGACCGCAGTCATGTGATCACTAACGAGTGGCACACCTGGCCGCAGCTCGTAGCGCAGGAGGGCCCAGCCGGGTTCGGGAGGCTCCGTCCGTGATTGCTGCCTGATGGATGGGGAATTGACGGGAGGCTTCTGGGGGCAGTACAACCTGCCGCCCCCTCCACAGGACTTGGGTGCGGTGGAGCATTCGACATCGCAACCGCCTTCGACGCAGATGACTGAACAGTTTTCTTGATCGACGCTGCAACCGCCGGAACAACCGAGTGTGTCGTCGCAGTACGCGTCACAGGAGGCGGCTTGAGCTGGGTGTGCGACAAGAAGAATCGCGGCGCCCAAGAGGATTGCCGGAAGGGTCCCTTTTCGTTGCATGGTCTGTCTCCTTTTGCCTAACGGCATCAGGCTTCGCCCGTGCTACCCTTGGACCAGGAAGCCCACTTGACCATTGGGCTTCACCGTAAGAGATCCAAACACTTCCAAGGAAACGCTGGGGCCTTCCTGCGCCCAGATCTTCAAGTTCTCCTGACCGAAGGCGACGATCCGCCGTGTCTCCGGCTCACTGGCCGTGGAGAAGAGAACCTCGAGGGACGCGATGCGGCCACTGCCATCGGTGGTGGCGCGGAAGTAGAATGTCTGCTGCGCGTCCGGATGACGCCCGGCGAACAGGTGAGTCGTGAGCATTGAATGCACACGGGGGGATGCGTGGTTCGGCGCGACGAAGAGGATCTCCGCAGCACCTGCTCGAGCCGTCGCCGACTCGCTGTCTCCGGCCCGCTGGAGACGCGCCATTTCCTCGTTTTCCCTTCGCGCCACCGTCGCTCTGGCAAACTGAGCAAAAGCGTCCGAGGACGCCCGAACTGCGACCACGTCATCGCCGTCGAGCGGAGCATCGACCCGTACCTCGAAACGCAAGATTGCCCAGCCCTTCCCCAGGTGCTCCACCGAAGATGGCGCCGCAGCCGCGGATGGGGAGTCAGCAGGAGCTGGCGTCGGCGAGGCTAGGAGCCATGCTCCAACCGCGCCCAGGAGGATTGCCCGAAGCTTTCTTGTCATGACCTGCCTCCTTGGTGTTGGCCATCGGCGCGAATCGCACTTCAAGCAGCATCGCACAGGCAGCATTTGCGCGTCGACCGTTGCATCACGCTCACCGCTGCTGCACAACACGGCCGCTGCGCCGAGCACTACCGCCAGGCCGGGAGGTGCGTTTCCCTCAACCTAGACCGACGAATCTCCGCCCTGGGTCGGCAGCGCGCACCACAGTGCGATGCTTTGCCAGTAGAACGGCGGGACCAGGTCGCCGAAAAGAAACAGAGCCGTAGAGGGAAGCAGGAGGGCCTGGGTGGAGGAGGTCCCCCCCCTCTGGGCCGAGCTTTGGGCGAGGCGCCCGCAGTCCAACGTCCCTACATTTACCACGGGCGCCTCGCCCAAAGGGAGGCCCAGAGGGGGGATCTCCTCCACCCAGGCCCGGCCGGAGGGATTCCCGGAGGCCCCCCAACAAGGCCCACCTACGTCAACTGCTGCTCGAGCGCCTGGACCGTGCGGTCGAAGTCGGGATCGGCTGCCCTGGTCTGATTGACCTTCTCCACCGAGTACATCACCGTCGAGTGGTGCTTGTCGTTGAAGAGCTTGCCGATCTCGGGGTAGGAGAGGGTCGTCAGCTTCTTGCAGAGGAACATCGCCACCTGGCGGGGGATCACGACTTGGCGGGAGTTGTTCTTGCTCTTGATCTCCTGGATCTTGAGGTCGTAGTGGCGGGCCACCGTCTTGATGATCTCCTGGTGCGTCGGCTTGCGCCCTTCCTCCGGGAGGATGTCCTTCAGCGTCTCGCG
>DATNKH010000185.1:0-2152 GCA_035603475.1 Thermoanaerobaculia bacterium | reverse complement strand
CTCCGCCGGGGTGCCTGGCTGGTACGGGGAACCGCCGCCGCCGCCGCGGCGCTGGTCCTGCTCGGGCTCACTGCCGTCACCCGCCGCCAGTGCGGGACCTGGGTCGATTCGTTCACCCTCTTCAGTCACGCCCTGCAGGTCGAAGAGAGCTACCTCGCCCACACCAACGTCGCCGAGGAGCTGCGCGCCCGCGGCGACCTGGCGGCCTCCCTGGCCCACTACCGCGCGGCGGTGAGGCTCGCTCCGCGCAGTCCCCAGGCCCATGCCGCCCTCGGCAACGCTCTGCGCGCCTGGGGCCAGCCGGCCGCCGCCCTGCAACCGCTGCGCGCCGCGCTCGCGCTCGACCCGACCGACGAGCGCGCCCGGCTCATCCTCGCCATGGCCCTGGACGATCTCGGCCAGCCCGACCTCGCGATCGTCGAGCTACGCCGCGTCCTTGCCTACCATGCCGACTCGATCGCCGCCCACCAGGGCCTGGCCGTCCTGCTGCAGCGCGCCGGCGACGCCGCCGAGGCCGCGGCCCAGCGCCGCCAGGCCGAGGCGCTCCTCGCGGACCAGCGGCGCGCGGCGTCGCGGTAGCCGCGCTTCGGTAGTGTCCTCAATTGTTAGATTCGCCTTGCCTCCCTCGCGCCGTTTGGGCGAGGGTCCAAGCTCAGAAAACGGCGGCGTAGGACTGCGGACCCTCGCCCAAACGGAGCGAGGGAAGCAAGGCGAATCTAACCAGGACACTACCGGCTCTTCCTGACCCCTGCCGGGGCCGCGCGCGCCTTGTATACTCCGCCGATGAGCGAGACTCCCGACCTGCGCTATCCGATCGGGCCCTTCCGGCGTCCCGCTGCCGTCGGCCCCGAGGACCGGACCGCCCTGATCGCGGCCATCGCCGAAGCTCCCGCCCGGCTGCGCGAGGCGGTCGCCGGGCTCACCCCTGTCCAGCTCGACACTCCCTACCGGCCGGGAGGCTGGACGGTCCGCCAGCTCGTCCACCATGTGCCGGACAGCCATCTCAACGCCTATGTCCGCTGCAAGCTCGCGCTGACCGAGGACGCGCCGACCATCCGGCCGTATTACGAGGACCGCTGGGCGGAGCTGCCGGAGGCCAGCTCGGCGCCGATCGAGCCGTCGCTGGCGCTGCTCGAATCCCTGCATCGGCGTTGGGACCTGGCGCTACGAGGGATGACCGCGGCCGATTGGGAGCGCCCGCTGGTCCATCCCGAGCTAGGGCGCCAGAGCCTGGGGCAGCTGATCGCCCTCTACGGCTGGCACGGCCGGCATCACGTCGCCCACGTCACCGAGCTGCGCCGGCGCGAAGGCTGGACCTGACTGAACGCTGGGAGTGACCGTAACCGGGTAGTGTCCTGGATTGCCCCTGAGTGAGGTTGGAGGTCGCTGATCGCGGGACGTCGGTGATCGCTGGGTGATCGCTGGACGTCACGGACAGCTGGACGTCAGCAAGGATCGGAGCGAACGCAGCCAGCGCCGCCGGCTGGCTGCGTCAACGGCCCCGCGGCCTCTCCCCCAGCCCCTGCCCCTGGAGGGAGGCCGCCCATCGTTCGGCGGCGGACCACGGGTCTACCGGGCAATGCTCGTGAGCGATGCTCGGCGACAGACCGCGCAGGCGAAGCGCGCCGATCAGTGCGCGTGTTCGTTGGCCTCTCCGGCCGCCCGCCCCAGCTCCCTGTTCACCTGGTCCAGCAGCTCCTTGGCCCTCTGCGCGTGGCCCTCCATGTCCCACTCGTTCGCCCGCTGCGCCTCGGTGATCTGGTGGAACGCCCGGCGCGCCGCCTCCTGCGCCGCGGCGATGTGGGGGTGCCGACGTGGGTTCACATTCCTCACCGGCGGCGGCTGCGCAGCGAACAGCACACCGGCCACCACCAGCAGCAACGCGCAAACACCTGCGAGAATGCTCTTCTTCATCTGCTCCTCCTTGCCTTGCGAGAGCGGTCGTTGGGCGGTTATCTTTGCACCTCGCTCGCACCGGGTCAATATTCGTGGCGCTGCCATCCGGGCGAGGTCGTCGTGTGCCATGACCACATCCCCCCGCTTGTCCGATCGCGTCTGGAGCGTGCTCGCGTGTCCGCACTGCGGGGCGCCGCTGGCGCGCGCCGCGGCCGGCGCCCGCTGCGACCGCTGCGGCACCGATTTCGGACCCGCA
>DATNKH010000184.1:0-5405 GCA_035603475.1 Thermoanaerobaculia bacterium | reverse complement strand
CGCACGGGCTCGAGCCACGCCGCCAAGGCCTCGCAGGCGACGAGCGGGGCGGGTGCGACGGCCACGCCGGCGGCGACCGGCGCCTCCGAGGCCGAGGCGCCCGCGGCGCCCGCCGCACCAGCGCCGGCCGCTGCTTCCCAGGCGCCGATGACCGCGCCGCCGCCCTCGGACCTGTCGCTGCGCCCGGCTCCGCCGGCGCCGGCCGCCGCGGCTCCCGTCCAGGTGGCCCAGGCGCGCCGCCCGGCCGTCGAGGTCGAGGACGCGCCGGCGGTGCCGGCCCGCCGCAAGGGCTCGAGCAGCTCGCGGGCGGGCCTGCCGTCCGTCGCTCCGGGCGCCAATTCCCTGCAGCAGCCTCCGGCGGAGCTGGGCCGCAAGGCCTCGGAGACGACCAGCGAGAAGCTCGGCCGGGACGTCTCCGGCGAGCAGAAGACCTACACCGGCGAGCCGATCGATCTCAAGGTCACCAACGCCGACGTGACCGAGGTGCTGCGCACCTTCGCCCAGATCAGCGGCCTCAACATCGTCGTGCAGCCCGGCGTCACCGGCACGGTGACCGCCGAGCTCGAGAACGTGCCCTGGGACCAGGCTTTCGAGGAGGTCCTGAAGATCAACAACCTGGGCTACGAGCGCGAGGGCAACGTCATCCGCATCGCTCCCAACGACGTGCTGAAGCGGGAGGCCCAGGACCGCCAGCAGCTGGCGCAGGCGCGGGCGCTGGTCCTCCCGCTGCGCACGGTGATGCGGCGCCTCTCCTACGCCAGGGCCAACGACGTCGCCAACCTGCTGCGCAGCGGCTCCGCCGGGCTGCTCACCCAGCGCGGCAGCGTCATCGTCGACGACCGCACCAACACCCTGATCATCAAGGAGCTGCCCGACTTCCTGGACGCCGTGCTGGCGGTGGTGTCGAACCTCGACTCCCCCGAGCCGCAGGTGATGATCGAGGCCCGGATCATCGAGACCACGAAGGACTTCAACCGCGCCCTGGGCATCCAGTGGGGCTTCAACGCGATCGCCGATGCCGCCCACGGCAACACCACCGGCCTGGTCTTCCCGAACAACATCAGCGCGGGCTCGCAGGGCGGCGCCAACGCTCCCGGCAACGTCAACCTGCTGACCGGATCGCAGAACGGCTCGCTCAAGATCGACCTCGGCAACGTCCTCAACACCTTCACCCTCGACCTGCAGCTGCAAGCGGCCGAGCACGAGGGCCTGCTCAACATCCTGTCGGCGCCGAAGGTGGCGACGCTCAACAACCAGCAGGCCTATATCCAGAGCGGCATCCAGATCCCGATCCAGACGATCGCCAACAACACGGTCACCACCCAGTACATCAATGCCACGCTGCGCCTGGAGGTCACGCCCCAGGTCACGGCCGAAGGCACGATCATCCTGGACATCAACATCTCCAAGAAGGAGCCGATCACCAGCCTCATCGTCGCCGGCGCCACGAACGCGCCGATCTCCACCAAGGACGCGAGGACGCGCCTGGTGGTGCGGGACGGCGGCACCGCGGTCATCGGCGGCATCTACAAGGTGACCACCAACGTCGCCGAGGACCGCGTCCCCGGCCTGGCGAACCTGCCGATCGTCGGCCACCTGTTCAAGAACCACTCGCGGGACGAGGCCAACGACGAGCTGTTGATCTTCATCACGCCCCGAGTCATCAAGATCTGAGCCCGAGCGGAGCCTATGGCCGGCACCGAGCATGTGGAACACCTCGAGAACGTCGCGGAGCCCGATATGAGACCATTGAAGATCGTGAGACAGATCCTGAGCCTGGCCGTTCTCTCCGCCGTCCTGCTCGTCGCCGGCAGCTGCCGCTCGCGCACCGACAGGACCGCCGGACCGGTGATCCTGACCTTCGGCACCATCACCGGCATCCCGACGGTGGTGTCGGTCAGCTCGGCCGACTCCGTCGGCGGCGTGAGCATCGGGACCTTCACCCTGCAGAGCATCGTGAAGGACCCGAGCACCACGACGACCGCGGGGATCGAGGACCTCGAGGTCACCTCCTACCAGGTGATTTACAAGCGCAAGGACACCGGCACGCGCGTGCCGCCGCCGCTGGTGGCCGCACTGACGGTCGAGGTGCCGGTCAACAGCACCGGGGTCATCAACAACCTGCCGATCGTGCGCTCCGACCAGCTGCTGAGCGTGCCGCTCTCCGACCTGGCCAGGTTTGGCCAGGACACGGAGACGGGCACGGCGGTCATCGTCGTCGACGCCCAGATCGTCTTCTTCGGGCAGACCCTGTCCGGTGACAAGGTCCAGTCCGGGCCCGCCACCTTCACGCTCGAGTTCACGCCATGATGGAATCAGCGCCACCTTTGCGACCGATGAGACCGATGAGATCGAGGAGCCTGGGTATGAAACCGTCAAGGCCTGCTTACCTCTTGCTGATCGCGGCCGCGCTCGCGGCCGCCGCCTGCTCGACGAAGTCGCCGACCGAGCCTGGAGGATCCTCCTCGGTGCCGATCAGCCCCAAGCCCCCGCCGCCGGTGACGACCTTCAATATCACCGTCACCGCCAATCCCAGCCACCTGACGATCGGCTCGACGACCGGCAGCAAGATCACCGTGCAGGCGGCCAACTCCCAGGACGGCACGCCGCCGCCGAACCTGACGCCGGTGACGCTGACCACGACGCTGGGTGAGTTCAACTCGATCGGCAGCTCCGTGCAGAGCGTCAACCTGCAGCTGGTCGGTGGGCGGGCCCAGGCCGTGCTGTTCCCGGGCACCAGCGCCGGGACGGCGACCGTGGGCGCCACCAGCACATCCTCGGTCGGCGTCTTCACCCCCGGCGCCGCGACCGTCGTCATCGGCTCGCCCGGCACCTTCTTCGTCAACTCGCTGTCGCCGAACACCGGCGACCCTGCCGGCGGCCTCGTCGTCACCATCTCCGGCGGCGGCTTCCAGGCGCCGGTCGCGGTGTCGTTCGGCGGCAGCAGCGCCTCGGTCAAGTCGGTGTCGCCGAATGCGATCCAGGTCATCACCCCGCCGTCGTCTACCCCGGTGCCGGTCGGCACGACCCTGCAGGTGAGCGTCACGGTGACCAACAACGTCGGCGGCCCGCTGACCGGTACGGCGACGCTGACCAATGCCTTCACCTACGTGCCCGGCGGCGGCGGCATCCAGCAGCCGCTGGTCTTCTCGGTCAACCCCGCCTCGGGCACCAACGACGGCGGCACCCTGGTCACGATCATCGGCCAGGGTTTCGTGGCGCCGGTCCAGGTCTTCTTCGGCTCCGGCGCCAGCGCCGCGAACTTCAACGGCATCGAGGCGACGGTGCAATCGGTGACCGCGACCCAGATCATCGTCGTCACGCCGCCCGCCCGCGGCCTCGGTCAGGACAACACCAACCAGCTGGTGAGCATCCTGGTCAAGAACACCGGCTCGGGGTTCGCCACGGTGGACTCGGCGGCTTTCAAGTTCGGTTCGAAGGTCGCCGTCACCTCGGTGGCGCCGAACCAGACGCGCTTCGACCAGCAGGTCAAGGTCACCATCTTCGGCCAGGGCTTCGCGGACCCGGTGGCGGTCTCTCTTGCCGGCCTCGCGGCCACAGTGCTCTCGGTGAGCGGCACCGAGATCCAGGTGCTGTCCCCGCTACCCCATGTGACCAGCTGCAGCAACATCTTCGGTCCGGTGCAGGTGACCAACCTCAACAATGGCGACTCGAACTCCGGCCCGGTCTTCACTTACCTGGTGCCGAGGCCGGTGATCGGCAACATCTCGCCGTCCCAAGGCGGCGAGCTTGGCGGCATCCTGGTGACGGTCAACGGCCTGTCCTTCGATCCGGGATTCATGCAGGTTCTCTTCGGCACCTCCGCGGCAACGATCGACAGCGCCAGCGTGACCCAGATGACGGTGACCAACCCGCCGTTCAACGGCGCTTTCGGGTCCACTCCCTGCGTCTTGCCGGGTGGCGTCGCGGGGTTCAGATTGATCCCGACCAGCGTCGACGTGGTGGTCAACGACGCTCTCACCACGTGTTCGTCCACGCTGACGGGCGGCTTCACCTACAACCCGCTCAACAACATGTGCGAGCCGACCACGACAGGCCCTCCCGCTGCGTCGTTCACCTCGACCGTCGAGCCCGGCGGCTTCACGGTCATCTTCCACGACACGTCGACCAACTTCCCGACGAGCTGGACCTGGATCTTCGGCGACGGCAGCGCAGTCACGGCGGAGAACAGCATGGAGAACCCGGTCCACACGTACGCGGCGGTGCCGATGACCTACACCGTGACCCTCACCGCCTGCAACCAGAACGGCTGCAACACGGCCAGCAACTTCGTGACGGTGCCCGGACCCCCCTAGCTCCGGGCCGCCTCTCGCCCCTCGCTCCCCCGGGGGCGGCCGCCCTGGACGGGTGGCCGCCCCCGTTCGTATACTGGGCACCATGAACGGCCGTACTACGAAGGCGCGATCCTTCCTCAGCTCTCCCGTGGCCACAGAGGCCCTGATCCTGGCCGCGCTGGCGGCGCTTCTCACCATGCTGGCCGTGTCCAGCTGCGGCAAGGCCAACCCGACCGCGCCCAGCGGCTCGACGCTTACCCTCAGGGTGAATCCGGTGACGATCCCCAGCCCGAAGGGCTCGGCGATTGCCACCGCCATCCTGGACCGCCCCAACGGCACTCCGGATCCCGGTGCACAGGTGCAATTCAGCACCTCGCTCGGGACCATGAATCCCACCGTGGTGAGGACCGACAGCGGCGGCCAGGCACTTTCGACGCTGACCGGCACCGGGCTGATCGGTACGGCCAAGGTGACCGCGTTCTCAGGGGCCGTGATGTCGACCGAGGTCGACGTGATGATCGGCCAGGTCGAGGCCTTGATCACCTTGCAGGCGACGCCCTCCACCATCGGACCGGACGGCGGCCCCATCCAGCTCCTGGCCCTGGTCAGAGACGCCCAGGGCAACCCGGTGCCGGACAGCCCGGTCAGCTTCTCCGCCCAGGCGGGGACCCTCCGCTCCCGTGGCAACTTCATCTTTACCGATCAGACTGGCGCCGCGCACGACGTCTTGACGGTTTCCCCTACCGACTTGACCAACCAGACCGGCAGCAGCTTCAACATCAGTGTGCAGGGGAGCACGGGTGCGGCGCAAATGTTCGCCGAGAACATCGCCCGCGCGCCGGTGGCGAGCTTCACCGCGACGGTGACCAACGGTAACCTCGCGGTGTCGTTCACCGACACCTCCACCAACCATCCGACCAGCTGGAAGTGGAACTTTGGCGATACGAGCTCCGCCTCGAATACCAGCACGGCGGAGAACCCGGAGCATACTTTCAGCGCTCCCGGGACCTATACCGTGACGCTCACCGCGACCAATGCCGTCGGTTTCGGCATGACCGCCCAGGCCGTGACGGTCACGGGACCGCCCTAGAGACCAACCAGGTGCGGCTC
>DATNKH010000183.1:0-4430 GCA_035603475.1 Thermoanaerobaculia bacterium | reverse complement strand
TGCAGGATCTTCATGGTCGCAGCCGGTTTCTTTGTGGGCGCTTGATGGCGCCGCCGATAGGCTACGCCCATGATCCGACACCCGCGCCACCCGCGTCGCCCGTCGCGCTCACGGAGGCCCGTGGAATCGCCAGCTGCCGGTGTCGAAGCAGGCCGCGGCGCGGCATGAGTCGCGGGCGGCGGGGTGGAGCGCGGCGGCGGGCCGGAGCCCTCCTGCTGGCCGTGGCGGGGCTTGCCGGGATTCCCCTGCGGAGCGCCGCGGCCGGTGAATCCGACTTGTCCGGCCAGTCCGGCCCGTCCGGCGCCGCGAACCCGGCCGCTCCTGCCGGGTCGCTCACCAGCCTGACCCTGGAGCAGGCGCTCGAGCTGGCATTTCGCGGCAACCCCGGGCTGCGGGCGCAGGCCGCGACGGTCGAGTCGACGCGGGCGGGCGAGATCACCGCTGCGCTGCGGCCGAATCCGACGTTCACGAACGGCACCGTGGATTTCACCGGCGGCATCGGCTGGACGTTCGAGCGCGGCGGCAAGCGGCAACGGCGGATCGACAGCTCCCGCCTGGCCACGGCCGGCGCCGAGCGCGACCTGCAGGACACTCGGCGGACCCTGATCAGCACCGTGCGTTCCACGTTCGCCGCGGCGCTGCTCGCGCGGGGCAACCTGCGGGCGGCCGAGGAGAACCTGAAGAACTTCCAGCAGGTCGAGGACCTCAACCACATCCGCTTCGACAAGGGCGAGATCTCGGGCGGCGACTTCCTGAAGATCAGCTTGCAGAAGCTGCAGTTCCAGACCGACGTGCAGGACGCCAACCTCGCCTATCACACGGCGCGGGCGAACCTGCGGCAGGCGATCTTCGCTCCCGAGCTGGCGCAGGACTTCGAGGTCCTGGGGGAGCTGCGCACGGCGCCGCTGCCGCGGACCCTCCCCGACCTCGAGCGGCAGGCGCTGGCGGCGCGGCCGGACCTGCTGTCGGCCGAGACCACGGTGGCCAAGGCGGAGGCCGACGTCAGGCTGGCCAAGGCAAACGCCAAGGTGGACGTCACCGCCTCGCTGGGGTGGATTCACACCGGCCAGTCGCTGGTGGACGACCAGCACGTCCAGCCGTTCTTCAGCTTCGGCCAGAGCGCCAACGCCCTCGGCACCGGCATCAGCTTCCCGCTGCCGATCTTCGATCGCAACCAGGGCGAGATCGCGCGCACCCGGTCCGAGGTGGTGCGCGCCCACGCCGCGGCCGACACCGTACGCGCCCAGGTGATCGCCGACGTCGAGACCGCCTTCGTCGCCCTGCGCACCAGCCAGGAGCGGGTGGATCTCTACGAGCGCCTCTACTTAAAGGACTCGCACGACTCGCGAGAGATCGCCGAGTACGCCTACCGCAGGGGCGCCACCTCGATCCTCGACCTGCTCGACGCCGAGCGCACCGACCGCGCCACGCAGCTGGCCTACCGTCAAGCCCTCGCCGACTACGTCACCCGGCTGGCGCAGCTGCAGGCGGCGGTGGGCGGGGCACTGGAGGGGCGGCATGACTAGTCTCGCAGCGGGTGTGGATGGCGTGACCTTCGACTCCTCCGGCGCCCGGCTCCTCGGCGCCTTCTACCGGGGCGCCGGCCAGGCGCCCCGTTAGGTAGGTACGGCTGTTGCGCTCCAGGTTCCAGTAACGGGTTGGAGGCTCAGCAGGTGTGGAGCGGGCAGCCTCCTTCCGCCGGATGCCCTGGTCGGCGACGAGGTGAACGTCACCATCCGGGTGGAAGCGAACCAGGCAGGAGCGAAGTAAGCAGGAGCCGTCCGGCCGGCTTGTGGCATACTTACCAAATGCGAGTCCTCTAGCGTACCGTGGGCAGGCCGCGGGGCTGGCGCTGAATCCAGGGCCTCTCACGGGATCTCCTGGGAGCTTGAGAAGGCCGCCGCGAGCGAGAGCCCGAGGAGGGATGGCATGTCTCTGGCCGAGTCCTATACTCAAGAGATCCTTCGCGAACTGAAGCTTTATGCCGCCTGGGTGCCGGGGGTGCCCCTGAAACTGGGGGATTACGGCCTGCTGGAAGGTTCGACGTTCTACCCCGCTGGCAATCTCGCTGACCTGGACGTCAGCTTCAAACCGCGGAAAGATCCCAACGAGAAGCGGGTGTTCTATCTGTCGGAAGGCAGTCAACAGGCGCAGATAGGTGCCGGAGCCTCGGCCCAGGCAGGACCGCTCGCCAATGCGAAGGCGGCGCTGAAGGTCTCCTTCAATCGGGCGCACGCGGTGCTGTTCAATGCCGCGGGAGTCACCTATGAGTCGATGGCCAACGCGGGCGACCTCCAGGGCCAGCTGCTTCCCCTATTGCAACGGCGCATCTGGAACCCCCGCCACGCGGTGATCACCGAGCTGACGCGCTCGGGCTCGACGACGGTCGTCATATCCTCCGGCTCTAACGGCGGATGTGTCCTCGAGGCCGAGGCCGACGTGCCGGGGGTGGACCTCGCCGACGTCAGCGCGAAGTTTGCGATCAAGAACCAGCAGAACATTGGCTACGGGGTAGCCGCGGCCAGTGGCATGACGCCGCTCTTCGGGCTTTCGCGCCTCCGGCCGAGTGGGATGTTCTGGTGGCGGCGGATCGAGCTGCGGCGGCAGTTCGGCTTCGCCGGCAAAGCTGGCGACGCCGACCCGGAATCGGTACCGCCCGATTTCCGGAACAAGCTGGAAATGAATGTGGACGCTCTCATCGACCTGGTCCGAGGCAACGCGGCGCCTGCAGAGAAGGCCTTTGAGTGGATCAAGCTGTGAGCCGCCGGCGCGCCAGGGATGGCTTCCAGGCCGGAATCCGGCTCGCCCATGGCTGAGTTGCCATGCGCGGGCGCACCCGCATAGACGAAACGGAGGTGGTCCTTGAGAGGGACGGCTGGGGGCGCGGACTTAGGGTGTGGATGACCGAGATCTCCTCTCGGCGCGGGTGCGCGCGACTTTCATGGACCTCGAGAAGGTGCGAGCGGCGATGGCTGCCTACAAGCCCCAAGCACCC
The DNA here is from genome assembly GCA_035603475.1 of Thermoanaerobaculia bacterium. Lineage (GTDB taxonomy): Bacteria > Acidobacteriota > Thermoanaerobaculia > Multivoradales > UBA5704 > JASLEW01. The sequence goes on along the minus strand of DATNKH010000183.1, from coordinate 1,435 downwards.
GAGATCACGGCCACCTGGGGACCTCTGAACAACCAGCTCGCCAGGCACCGGTCGGATATCGCCGAGCTGCTGAGATCGCTGGACGGCGCGCCGGCGATCCCATCCTCGTGGGAGCGCCTCGCGCAGCTCCAGCACGAGCTCGGATCGACCACGAGCGAGGTTCTTGCCCTGGTTCAGGGAGGCCCGTTGCGCGACCGCGAACCGGAGGGTGGTATCTATGCTCTGGCGGATGCCCTGATCGGCGAAGTCGCTACCGACCTGGGCAGGCCCTGGGCAGGGATCACGCTGCCCGGAGAGCGCGAGATGGTGACGCCGAGGTCGAGCATCATTCATCTGACCTTTCCGCAAGTCAGCGTCTGGGACCTGCCGATCGTGCTCCACGAGTATGGGCACGCGGTGGCCTCCGAGATCCACGACGACCTGGGGAGCCCTTTTCAACGGCTGTATAACGCGGCAGATTCGGCCGTCGAGAGCGCGCACCTCGCCGAGCTCTTCGCCGACGCCTTCGCCAGCTATGCCTGCGGGCCTGCTTTCGCGTGCACCCTGGTAGTCCTGCGCTTCGACCCGACCGAGCAGGAGGCAACCCGCGATCTGCCCACGCACCCGAGCCATGATCGACGGGTGGCGCTCGTCTTGCGCGTCCTGGAAGAGCAGGGGAGGGAGATCGACGACGCGGCCTGGACCGAGCTGGTCGAGGAGCTGAGGGAGGCGTGGCGATCGACCTTGAGGGTGGCGCGGCCGGCGATCGCCGATGCCGTGCCTGCCGCCGCGGCAGCCGACGGGGTGGGCAACTCCGTCTCGCAGCTGCTCTCGATCCTCGAGCTCGTGCCTGCGGTCTCGTATCGGAGCTGGGAGAGGACGAAGAGACTCGCGTCCCAGCTAACGGTCCCGCCCCCGGACGGCAGCGTCAGCCTCGAGGAGGGGGTCACCCTCCGCGATGGGCTCAACGCAGCCTGGCTGGCAAGGTTGAGATCGCCCAAGGAAGGGTCTGAGATCGGCCGCCGTGCCGAGCGCCTGATGCGGTCGATCGCCAACCGCCGGTTGCGAGGCGGGACCGCGCCGGGCGGCGGCCATGGAGGAGGCGTTTTTTGATGGATGAGATCCTGCGCACCCGCCTGGCGGAAGTCAAGCGGACCTTGGAGCGCGCGTCCCTGGCTCGTTTGCGCAGTCTCGAGGATAGTCGAGCGGTGGTGACCGATCCATCGATGCGGTACAGCATGGCCATCTCCGTGCCGACCCTGGAAGAGGCGGTGCTCCCCTTCATGCCCAACAGGTGGGGGGATCTGGAGATCCAGTTCGGGGCAGAATCCAAGGACTTGCACGAAAAGATCGAGGCTCTCGAGAAGCGGTACGAGGGTCTGGCTGCGATCAAGGACGACGAAAGGCAGCGGAAAGAGCTGAGTCAGTTGTGGCAGGTTTATACCGATCTCGAGAA
>DATNKH010000182.1:0-5612 GCA_035603475.1 Thermoanaerobaculia bacterium | reverse complement strand
CGCCCGCCAGATCTTTCGCGGGAAAGGCCGATTCGCCGGCGATGTGTACACTGCGGGCGCCGCGCTCCTTCCATGGGCTTTCTTGGTGCTGGCCGCCGCGCTCCTGGGGGTGGCGAACATCGAGGTCATCGTGGTGATCTGGCTATTCGCACTGACTTACTCGATCCTGATGCTCTACGCTGGATGCTCCCGCATCGGCGGCATCTCGGAGGCCGGGGCGGCACCGGCGGTGCCGATCATGCTACTGGTGACCGCTTGGATCACGAAGATCGTTGCGGTGGCTCTTTGGTAGTCCCGCGCTCAGGCAGAGAGGAGAGCATCCATGCGATGCGCCTGCGGATTTGAGAACGCCGCTGATGCCCGGTTTTGCGGGCGGTGCAGGTTGGCACTCGATGGTGGAACCGCCAGCACAGCAACTGATGCGGACGTGTCGGCAGGCGCAATGCCGGTTCCGAGGGATGGAGGAAAGGCGCGCAGCCGCGCTAAGCCGCGTGCGCAGCTGGCGACCTTGGCCGCTGTCGTTGCCATTGCCGCGGCAGGGTACTGGTGGCTAAACCGGCCGCAGGCTGACTACAAGCGTGATAACAGCGACCTGTACCCCATCAATGTCGAGGGCAAGGTCGGCTTCATGGACCACTCCGGAAGGACAGTTATCAAGCCGCAATTCGACGGCACAAGCGGCTTCTCGGAAGGGCTGGCAGACGTGCGCGTTGGCACGAAGGTCGGTTATATCAACACAAAAGGGACGGTGGTGATTGCGCCGCAGTTCGACTCCGGCGGTCTTTTCACGAATGGGAGGGCGGCGGTACAATTCACGAACCGCTTCGGTGCGATCGATGCGGATGGAAAACTCATTAGCAGCCCGACGTTTCAATGGGTTGGCAGTTTTACCGGGAATGGGAAACTAGCGCCGGTCCGCACCGGGGACAACCAGGCAGCCTTCATCGACCGGTCTGGGACATTGGTATGGCCTGGTAAGTTCGATGCGCTGGGCGTGGGGTTCACGGAAGGGCTCGCGCCGGCGGCTTCCGGAGGGAAGTGGGGCTACATTGACGAAAAAGGAACGTGGGTGATCGATCCTCAGTTTGAGTGGGCCTCGAACTTTCGAGACGGCCTGGCGTCGGTGAAGGTCGGGGGCCGTACAGGCTACATCGATCGCAAGGGTAAGTTCGTCATCAATCCGCAGTTCGAGTGGGGCGAAGTATTCTTCGAAGGTCGCGCGCGCGTCAAGAGCGGCGATGGTCAGGGCTTCATCGATACGAAGGGCGCCACGGTGGGAGATACGAAGTTCTCGGAGGCCCTACCTTTCAGTGATGGGCTGGCGGCAGTGAAGACCGACGACGGATGGGGATACATAGACACGACCGGTAAGATGGTAGTCAGCCCGCAGTTCGACAGCGCCGCGAGTTTCTTGAACGGTTTGGCGCTCGTGTGGATTGGCGGCAGGCAAGCATACGTGCGCAAGACCGGCGCGTTGGTGGCCGACCCGTTCGCGGGACGAGCCGGCATTCCAGCTCAGCCGGTCCGTGAGATATGGGAAGGCAACATCGGCGGTCCCGGAGAAGACAGGGCCAGCGTGCGTTTCCTACTCATCCGAGAAGGCGCTCAGATCAGGGGGTATTACTGGCCGACGACGGCCGGCCAGCCGAGTGCCCCGTCGAACGTGAAGGGAGAGGCGGCGCGAGACGGTTCCTTCAGCATGACGACCGAAAACGGACCGTCGTGGAAGGCGCAGTTTGCGTCGGCTGTGCTGATCAAAGGTACTCTCCAGGTCAGGTCGCCCGGAGCCTCCGCCGGCGGATCCCCAATCGCGATGCAGTTGCGTCTCGTGCGTGACGCGAGCGATGAAGAAGTGCGGCAGGCTGAGGCCGGTCACGCGGCAGGGGTGGCCAAGGTAGCCAATCGGTCGCGGGTCGAGCAGGGAATCGTGGGTGCGTGGAAGGGATCCTTCGACGGCAAGGAGTGCGTGCTGACGATCAGCAGGGATGGAGATTCGATTCAAGCAGTGCTTCTCAATGGCAGCTGGCGTGAGACGCTGCGAGGGCAGCTACTGGATGACGGCACCTTGGTATTGACGGGCACCGGTGCAACTCAGGTTGGCCCGGGACCGCCTGGCTACAGCCTGGATTCATTTCGGGTGGAGCTGAATCCCGACGGGGGATCTCTGAGGGGGCAGAATCGTGACGCTGTCGGAAGGGTGGGTTCAGTGGAAATGCAAAGAGCCAGCGCGACGTCCGCCGTCGACTCCCGAGGCGGGCTGCGTCAGGCGATCGAACGGCTCTACGAGGTAAGCGGCATCCACAACGGAGTCCTCCTCAAGCCGCGCGTCGTGCGAGCGGGCGTACATGAGATCGAGGTCAGCGGCGACTTCATCATGGTCAACGGCGCACGCGTCACGCCCGAGGCAGTGCGCGAGTGGCTTCGGGACGCCGGTGGCTCCCAGGTGCTGCAGCTGCTCGAGCTGTCGCCGACCGATCGCCAGGCCCTGTTCGGGCTGCGGCGCGATGTGGCGGTAACATCGTCGTCCTCCGGACAGCGCAGCGCCGCCGCCGAGTCCGCGGGCGCCAAGTCTCGGTTCCAAGGCTCACGAGGATCGATACAAGGAGCTTGATCCGTTCGACATCAAGTTGGGTGTCGCTCAATTAGCCGGGTGAGCATCGAGCCTCCCTCCCGTGCCCGCAGCAACTCATCGCAGGAGATGACGTTAGCCCGCTCGGCCTTTCGATGCGCGCGAGAAGAGCAGCCTCGGCCTCCGCCCCCAGGGTGAAGGCGACGGAGGGGGCGCGATGACCGAGCGCTTGCAGCATGGCGAAGTCGAGGGTCTTCGCGTCGGGCGCTTCCCGCTGCGTTACAACACCACCTGCATCCTCTATCGCCTGGGATCGACGGTGATCGACACCGGCCCGCCGAACCAGTGGCGCCGGGTGCGGGCGTTCCTGGCGGAGCGGGCGGTGCGGCAGGTGGTCGTCACGCACTACCACGAGGACCACGGCGGCAACCTGGCGCCGATCCGGCGCGCCTTCGCGGCGCCCGTCTACGCGCCGCGCCTGGGACTGGCCGAGCTGGCCTCCGGCTTCCCGCAACGGCCGTACCAGCGCCTGTTCTGGGGCCGGCCGGAGCCGGTCGAGGCGCGGGAGCTGCCCGCGCAGGTGCCGCTCGACGGCGGCGGGGCGTTCGAGGCCATCCCGGCGGCCGGGCACTCGGCCGACATGACCTGCCTGCTCGAGCGCGGCCGGGGATGGCTGTTCACCGGCGACCTCTACATCGCCGCCAGGACCCGGCTGCTGCGGCAGGACGAGGACCTGGGGGCGGAGATCGCGAGCCTGCGCCGGCTCCTCGCATGCGACTTCGACACCATGTTCTGCGCCCATCGTGGCGTCATCGCCTCCGGCAAGGCCGCCCTGCGCCGCAAGCGCGACTTCCTCGAGAGCCTCTGCCAGCAGGTCGCCGACCTGCACCGCCAGGGCAGGAGCCGCGAGGAGATCACCCGCCGGCTGCTCGGCCGCGAGGGGCTGATGACCCTGCTCACCGGCTACCATTTCTCCAAGCGCAACCTGATCGACGCCTGCCTCCAGGCGCTCCCGGAGACCACCTCATGATCGTTCATCTCGTCGACGGCACCTACGAGCTGTTCCGCCACTTCTACGGACTGCGCCGATTCCACAAGGGCGCGGACCCGCCCTTCGGCGCCGTGATCGGCGTCCTGCAGACGGTGCTGCAGATGATCGAGACCGGTGCGACTCATGTCGGCGTGGCGACCGATCACGTGATCGAGTCGTTCCGCAACCGTCTCTGGCCCGGTTACAAGACGGGGATCGGCGTCGAGCGCGCGCTCCTCGCGCAGTTCCACCCGCTGGAGGAAGCGCTCGTCGCCATGGGAGTGGCGGTGTGGCCCATGATCGAGCTCGAGGCGGACGACGCGCTGGCCTCCGCTGCACGGAGCGCCGCCGCCGACGAGGGTGTAGAGAAGGTCTGCATCTGGACTCCCGACAAGGACCTCGCCCAATGCGTCCGCGGCGACCGCGTCGTCCAGGTCGATCGCCGCGGCAAGCAGATCCGCAACGCGCAGGGAGTCCGCGAGAAGTTCGGGGTGGGACCGGACTTGATTCCCGATTTCCTCGCCCTCGTCGGCGACGCCGCCGACGGATATCCCGGCATCCCGGGGATCGGTCCGGTGACGGCGGCACGGTTGTTGAACCGGCATGGCATTCTCGAGGACTTCCCGCCCGCCGTCCTGGGAGAGAGTCGCGGCCTGGCCCTCCTCTTCAAGGACCTGGCGACTCTGCGGACCGACGCGCACCTGTTCCGTGACGTGGACGAGCTGCTGTGGCGCGGCCCCACTGCCGCGTTCGGCGCTTGTGCAGAGCGTCTCGGAGAGGCTCGCCTGCTCGACCGCTGCCGCAGAGCCCATCCAGGCGCACCGCCGCCAGGCCCGTGACCGCTGTCGAATTCCAGTTCCAGGGTCAGGCCTGGAAGCCGAGACGGCGCAGCAGGTCCCCGAAACGCGGATCCGAGCGGACCGGGTCGTAGACCGGGTCGACCAGGAGGTGGATCCGGAAGCTCCGCTGCCGGCAGGCCTTCTCCAGCCAGTCGAAGGCCGCCTCCCGGTCTCCCAGGCCGATGTGGACCCAGGCGAAGAAGAGCGGCAGCACGAACTCGCCCCGGGAGCGCTCCTCGAGCCGGCGCACCACCTCGCGGGCTTCGTCCTGGCGCCCGGCGATGCCGAGGCCCCAGCCGACGAGGGCGAGGAAGAACGCGGCGCCGCCGCTGGCCGACTCGGCGCGTCGCAGCTCCACGAGCGCTTCCTCGTGGCGGCCCAGCGCGGCCAGGGCTGTACCGAGCGGCGACTGCCCGAACTGCGGATCGAGGCCCTGCGCCCGGCGCGCGTTCTCGATGGCGAGGAGGTAATCGCGCGCCCAGTAGGCGACCGTCGCCGCCAGCGCATGCACCAGCGGCGAGAGGGGATCGATCTGCTGGCCCGCGGCCGCGTGCAGCCGCGCCTCCTCGTGCCGCCCCAGGCTGACGAGCACTTGCGCGTACCAGACGCGGGCGACGGCGTAGCTCGGCGCCAGCTCGATCGCCCGCCGCAGCTCGGCCTCGGCGCCGCTCGGATCCTGCTCGAACCAGAACCGGATCAGCGCCAGCGAGGCGTGGGCCTCGCCGGAGGCGGGATCGAGGGCCAGCGCCTTCTCGGCGGCGGCACGCGCCCTGGGGAACATCTCCTCGGGCGGCGCCTGGGCCAGGGGCACGACCATCACGGTGTAGCAGTCGGCCAGCCCGGCCCAGGCCAGGGCATAGGTCGGCTCGACCGCGATGGCCCGCTCGAAGCGCTCGACGGCCTGGCGCAGCGCGCCGGCGCGGCGCTGGTTCAGGAGGTAACGCCCCTGCAGCACCAGGTCATAGGCCTCCAGGCGCTCCGGCCGGCGCGGCCCGCCCTCGGCGGCGCCGCCGCTGGCGAGCGCGATCTCGAGCGCCTGCACGATGGCGGCGCCGATCTCGTCCTGCAGGGCGAAGACGTCGCGCATCTCCCGCTCGTAGCGCTCGGCCCAGAGGTGGTAGCCGTCCGCGGCGCTGACCAGCTGGGCCGTGAGCCGGAGGCGGTTGCCCGACCT